>CALNBE010000092.1 GCA_937874455.1 uncultured Opitutia bacterium
CCGATCCGGTCGGCGAGGCCCGCGCCATCGCGGGGCTGGAGGCAATGTATGGCGCGATGGAAAACTTGCCCCGCGCCCAATTGCAGGCGGAACACGTCTTCAATCGCATCGAGCCTTTTTACAAAACGCTCTGCCTCTACGTGCTGGCCTTTTTCCTAGTCTGCCTCGGCTGGGTTTTCCGCAGTCAGCGCATGCTCCAGTGGGCGGGCTGGCTGATCGTTTTTTCCTTCGCGCTGCACACTGTCGCACTGCTCGCCCGGATGTGGATTCAGGGCCGCCCGCCCGTCACCAACCTCTATTCCTCCGCGGTCTTCGTCGCCTGGGGCGCGGTGCTGATCGGCATTTTCATCGAGCGTTTTCTGAAAAACGGTGTCGGTTCCGCTGCCGCCGCGCTTATCGGGTTCGCCTCCTTGATCATCGCCCATCACCTCGCGATGAGCGGCGACACCCTGGAAATGATGCAGGCGGTGCTCGACGACAATTTCTGGCTGGCGACCCATGTGGTGACCATCACCTTCGGCTATTCCGCGATGTTTCTCGCGGGTTTGCTCAGCGCGCTCCATCTGGTTTTGACCAGCTTCACCAACCGACTCGATCCCGCCGCGCGGCGCTCGCTGAGCCAAATTGTTTACGGGGTGGTTTGCTTCGCCACCCTGTTCAGCTTCGTCGGTACCCTGCTCGGCGGCATTTGGGCCGATCAAAGTTGGGGCCGTTTCTGGGGCTGGGATCCGAAGGAAAACGGCGCGCTGCTCATCGTGCTCTGGTGCGCGATTTTCCTTCACGCCCGCTGGGGCAAACTGGTCGGCGAAACCGGCCTGATGCAACTCGCGGTCTTCGGCAACGTCATCACCGCCGCCTCCTGGTTCGGCACCAACCTGCTCGGCGTCGGCCTCCACAGCTACGGCTTCACCGAAAAAGGTTTCCTTTGGCTCTCCGCGTTCTGGATTTCCCAACTCCTCATCCTCGCCCTCGGCTGGCTCCCCCAACACCGCCGCATCGCAAAGGAAAAAAACGCGACATTTTGAAAAAGGCAAAGGGCAGGTACGATCGGGCAACTGAAACGACTACAGAATTTTGCACGAAAAATACCGAAAGAGCAAAGAGGAAATTCATGTTTGCCAAACGGGCCAACTCCAACAGCACTTGTCACCATTATGATCCCTCCTCTCGCATTCATTAGCAACGTAAGCCCCTCCACCGTCCTCCTGCTCTTTCTGCTGATTCTTCTGCCAGCAACCATAGCGATGTTTGTCTTCTGGCTTCTGGCACTCATCGACTGCACAAAGCGCAATTTTCCAGACCCCAACGCCAAGATCATCTGGATTCTGGTCATCGTGTTCACGGGAATCATTGGTGCCCTGATTTACCATTTTGTTGGCAAAGAATCCGGCACCAAGCCCTAGAGCACTTCCGGAGCCATTTCCTCCGCTGCTAAACCGTCGGACATTTGCTCCGGCGGTTTTGTCGTATTTAGAATCTTGTTTCCCTCTCCGTCTTGGTTCTTAGTCCTGCCTTCACTTTTACTATGGCCAATGACACTGCATCCTTGATGGACAACATCATCAACCTCTGCAAACGCCGCGGATTTGTCTTTCCGTCCTCCGAAATCTACGGCGGCTACAACGGTTTCTTTGATTACGGTCCGCTCGGCGTTGAGCTGAAGAACAACATCAAGCAGGCTTGGTGGAAGGACATGGTGCATCGCCGCGACGACATCGCCGGGCTCGACTCCACCATCATTCACCACCCAACGACTTGGAAGGCCTCCGGCCACCTGGAAAACTTCACCGATCCGTTGGTCGATTGCAAGGAGTCCAAAATGCGCTACCGCGCCGACCAGCTTTTCTTTGCGCCAGTCGTGGTCGCGGGGGAAACCATCGGCTATGTCTCCGTGCTGGAGGATGACACGATGCAGGAAAAAGCCGAGCAGCAGGCCCACGACCTCAAGCGCAAACTCGCCAAACAGGGTGAACTCGGCCCGGTCGTTTTGAAGGATCTCACCGAGGCCGCCGCGGAGGAAATCCCCCTCATTCCCTCGCCCGCCACCGGCAAGCCCGGCAGCCTCACCCCGCCGCGTTCCTTCAACATGATGTTCCAAACCTACGTCGGCGCGCTGCAGGACGCTTCCTCGCTCGCCTACTTGCGCCCGGAAACCGCCCAAGGAATTTTTATCAATTTCAAGAACGTCCTCGACACTGGCCGCTTCAAGGTGCCCTTCGGCATCGCCCAAATCGGCAAAGCCTTCCGCAACGAAATCAACCCGCGCAACTTCATCTTCCGCTCCCGCGAATTCGAGCAGATGGAGATCGAATTTTTCATCAGCCCCGAAGCCGACTGGAAAACGCTCCACACCGGCTGGCTCGACTACTGCATGGCGTGGTTCGACAGCATTGGCATCCCGCGCGAAAAACTTTCCCTCTACGACCATCCGAAGGAAAAACTCTCCCACTACTCGAAGGGCACCACCGACATCATGTTCGAGTTTCCCTTCGGCGTGCAGGAGTTGCAGGGCATCGCGGCACGGGGGAATTTCGACCTCACCCAGCACGGCAACACCAGCGGCAAGCCGTTTGATTACTTCGACGAGGCCACCAAGACCAAATACATCCCGCACGTCATCGAGCCGTCCGTCGGCGTCGATCGCGTCTTCCTCGCCGTGCTCACCGCCGCCTACTCCGAAGACGAAGTCGAGGGCGAAAAACGCACCGTGCTCCGGCTTCACCCGCGCCTCGCGCCATTCAAGGCCGCCGTTTTTCCTTTGGTCAAAAACAAGCCCGAGCTGCTGGCCCGCGCGGAGGAAATTTACAAAAAACTCAAGCGTCGCTGGAACGTCTTCTTCGACGCCTCCGGGGCCATCGGACGCCGCTACCGCCGCCAGGACGAAATCGGCACACCCTACGGCATCACCGTCGATTTCGACACCATCGAAAAGGACGGCACCGTCACCCTGCGCGACCGCGACACGCTAGAGCAAATCCGCCTCAGCGAGGACGATCTCATCAAATTCCTCGAAGAAAAAATCGAGGGCTGAGGGGCAACTTTCCTCCGTTTTCACTGTTTAACAAAGCACCCTTTTCCGGGGTGCTTTTCTTTTCGACTTTCCTCCGCCCGCGCTCAATCTGTCTACTGTTATTATTCATGAAAAAAACAAGCTTTGCCCTTTTGCTCCCCGTCGCCGCCTTCAGCTTTGCCCCTGACGCCCACGCTTACACTAACATCAACGGAATCAACATTAACGAGGCTATTGGCGCTGACGCCTTTTATCAGAATGGCATTTACGGTCAAAACGCTTCTGTTGCCAATATTGAGGCCGGGCATTTCTGGATCGGCCACGATTCGTTGAACTGGGTTTCCGCCTCTCATCTTTATGACGGGGTCGATGCGATAACCCCCGGCCCCTATCAAGATCATGCCACTTCGGTGGCCCAAACCATCGCCGGACGCGAAGGGAACGCCAACGACATCTTGATTTCCTCCTCCAACGCCAGTTGGGGTATCGCGCCCGGCGTTGACCTCTATTCGGGAAACATTGCCACTTCCTTTGGCGCCAATGGCTCCTTTGACACAACCGAAGACTCCTTCATCTCCACTTACAGCCAGTATTTTGGCAGCGTGGATGTCATTAACAGCAGTTGGGGCGCCACCGACGAGAACGGTCTTTACCAGGCAACCAGTTGGGATTTCCAAGCGCAAGTCATCGACACACTGGCCGGGCAAAACACCCACACCACCATGGTGGTCGCCGCCGGAAATAGCGGATCCGCAGGCAGCAATTCCGTCGGCTCGCCAGCAGTGGCCTTCAATGTCATCTCGGTTGGCGCGCTGAACACGTCGCTCAATGGCGTCGCAAGCTTCTCTAGCTATGGACCGAGTGATTTCTATTATGGAGAAACCTATGCAGGCGTCCGCTCCACGGTGGATATCATTGCTCCGGGATCTCTGCTCAATCTCGCCACATACGATTCGGATAGTCCCGCCGCCACAGACTATGCCTATTCGAGCGGCACTTCCTTCGCCGCTCCCACGGTCGCCGGAACGGTCGCTTTGCTTTATTCTCAAAGTCACACCACCGGCATGAGCGAGGACAGCCGGGACGCCCGCGTCATCAAGGCGGTTCTCCTTAATTCCGCCGACAAAATCTCCGGCTGGAGCAACGGCACCGTCTCTATGGATGCGGTGGAGCGCGACAATGGAACCAGCGTGCAAAGTTATGACAATGTTTTGGTCACTACCCAAGCTCTTGATTATCAAATGGGGTCCGGAGCGCTCAATGCCGATGCCGCTTACAATCAATACACGCAAAACTCCACCGCCACCGGATGGGTACTGGACCAGGTAACCGTTGGCTCGGCCTATGAGATGGATGCCGTGACAGTTGCCGCCAGCACCACCCTCACCGTCACTCTTACTTGGTTCGTCCAAAACGTGGTCGATCTTGATAGTTTGAACATCGACCAATACGCGCTGTCGGATCTCGATTTGGAAATTTGGACTGCCACTCCCAACGGAAGTATTGATCAGTTGCTCGCGCTATCCGCCACATCATTGGATAATGTCGAACACCTGCAAATCACCTTCGATGAAGAGACCAAATTCGTAATCCGAGTGGTTAATTACGACCCTAATGCCTTTGATTTTCTGGACAACGCAAGCGACACCGAGACCTTCGCTTTGGCTTGGAACATTGTCGGCACCATCATTCCCGAGCCGTCCACTTACGCGCTTTTCGGCGGAGGGATTTTGCTCTCACTGATCGCCCTCCGGCGGAGGAAAAAACAATCCTGAGCAAAATTTCCTCCGCGCTCACAATCCGCGATACTTGCGGATGACTGCGATAAACTGCGGCAAAACTTTCCTTTGCCGCTCGCCAATGCCCGGCAACCCCAGCGCCGCCTCCACGGTTAGCGGTTGCTCCGCCGCCAGCGACTCCAGTGCGGAATTGTGCAGCAACAACCACGGCTGCATTCCACCGCGCAACTTTGCCAGCATCGCCCGCTTGGCCCGCAACTTTTGCAGCAGCGCCTTTTCCTCCGCGCCGGGATCGTCCGCCGTAGCCAGTTCCAGCGTTTCTTTTCTCCGGCTGGGCTTGGGCTTTTGCTGCAACACCGTTTTCTTTTGCCCGCCGCGCCGCGCCGGCCATTCCAGTTTGAAAGAACTTTCCCCGCGCATCACTTTCGCTCCCAGCGGGGTCAGGCCGAGCAAAGGAAATTCCCCCGACTCCACCACTTGCACCAGTCCTTCCCGCTCCATTTCCCGGAACAAATTCAACAGGTAGTCCTTCCCTTCCTTCCGCAAAATGCCGTAGGTCGAAAGCTGGTCCAACCGCGCCCGCTGCACCGCCTCCGCCTTGCTGCCAAGCAGGCAGTCAATGATCCGCAAACGGCCAAACCGCGGCGTCCATTCGTCCGCGCTCACCCGTTCCGACATTCGCGCCACGCCGCTCAAAGCCATCCGCACCAGGGTCAATTCCTCCACGTCCGGCGGTCGGCGATCGGTGTTTTCCTCATTCCGACAGTTGTCACAACAACCACAAGGCGTGCCGCCTTTTTCCCCGAAGTAATCCAAAATCCACTCCTGCCGGCAGCCGCGCGCATAGCAAAACCGGATCACCGCCTCCAGCTTCGCCTCGTCGCGCCGTTTTTTCTCCTCCAGCAATGTCCAGTCAATGCCGGTCTCGCCCAGCGCCACGTCGGGTTGCAACAGCCGGGTCCCGCGAATCCGCGCGCCGGAAATGTCGAACCGCTCAATCACCCGGTGCCGCGCGAGAATCGACAGCACCGTGCCAACGGCCATCGGATTCACCCGCTCGACCGTTTCCTTCTGCACCGCCTCCGCCAAGTCGTCGATTGAGCAGCGCACTTCCTGCGCGGCGTCCGCCAACCGGCGCAATGTCCGGTAAACATGGTCCACGGTTTTCCGGTCAGGATTCGTTCCTTCCAGAAAAAACTCCTGCACCCGCCGGTCGCTGTAATTGAACAGCAACTCGCAATGCGCGGGCAGTCCGTCGCGTCCGGCCCGTCCGGCCTCCTGATAAAACGCCTCCACGCTACCAGGCATTTCGTAATGCACCACAAACCGGATGTCCGCCCGGTCGATGCCCATGCCAAAGGCATTGGTCGCCACCGCGACGTTTACCTTGCGCTGCATGAACATTTCCTGCGCCGTCGTCCGCCCGGTTTCGTCCATGCCGCCGTGATACGCGACGCACAACGCGCCGAGCTCCTCGCTCACTCGCTCCACGCTCTTGCGGGTCGCGCAGTAAACAATGCCGGTTTTGCAGGTCTTGATCAGCTCCTTGATCCGGGAAATTTTCGCCTGGTGCAGCGAGTCCGATTTCACCGCGTCGGGAGCGATGGGGTTCACCACAAAGGTCAGATTCTTCCGCTCAAATCCGGCGACAAACGAGACCGCGTCCCGCAGTTGCAAGCTGCCGACAATGTCCTGCCGCACTTCGGGTGTCGCCGTCGCGGTCAGCGCCACCACCGGGGGGCGTCCGAGTTTTTCCAGCGCCGCGCCAAGGCGAAGGTAATCCGGCCGAAAATCATGCCCCCACTGCGACAAACAATGCGCCTCGTCCACCGCGAACAACGACACTTTTGCCTCTGCCAGCGTGTCCACAAAATACCGGCTGCGAAACCGCTCCGGCGCAATGTACACGAGCTTCAATTCCCCGTCGCGAATCTGCCGGAAAACCGCCCGCTGCGCTTCCATGCTCTGCGAGCTGTTGATCATCCCCGCCGGAATTTCCTTTGCCCGCAGCGCGTCCACCTGGTCCTTCATCAGCGCAATGAGCGGCGACACCACCACCGTCACTCCGGGCAGCAGCAGCGCGGGAAGTTGGTAGCAAAGCGATTTTCCTCCGCCAGTCGGCATGATCACCAGGGTGTCGCGGCCCGCCAAAACCGTGTCGATGATTTCTCCCTGCGGCTCGCGAAATTCGCCGAAACCAAAATACCGTTGCAACGCCTGCGCCGCCGCGGCGCGTTTTTTTGCCGTCATTTTCCTTTGCTCCCTCCGCGTAAAAATTTCTCCCGCAGCCGCCGCGCCAGAAAGTCCGACTCCGGATAGCCCAGGCGTCCGAGGAGGAAAAAGTAAAACGCCGCCGCGCCGGGAATCACCGTCAGCAAACCCAGCACGCCGCCGGTCAGTCCGCGCACCGCCGCCACCCGCTCGGGCGTGGCCTCGGAGGAAACCAGCAGCCGCTCCACCCAGCCGGGCAGCGCCAGCCAGTGCGCGCCCGCCCACCACACGCCCGCCGCCAGTCCGCCCATCAGCAGCGCGGCCAGCAGGCATTGCCCCAGCGGGCGGAGCAATTTTTCCCGCGCAAAAGCCGGATCGCGTCGTCGCAGCACGCGGAGCAAAACCACGCATTGCAACACCGCCGCCGCCAGGTTCGCCAGCGCCAGTCCCGGCGCCTTCAGCCACCAGCCGAGGAGCGGCGACAGGGTCAGGTTCAACAGAAAAACCCAGCCCGCGACTTTCGCCTGCGTCCGGGTGTCCTTCACCGAATTAAGCGCCCGCCCAATCAGCGAAATCGCGCCGTAAAACGGCATCGCCACCGCAAAAATCCACAGCACCGGCAGCGTGGCCGCGGTGTCCGCCGCGTCAAATTTCCCATGCTGGAACAACACCCGCACGATCGGTTCCGCCAGCACCAGCAGACCGATGGCCGCCGGGATGTTGATCGCAAAAATCAGCCGCATGCCGTGCGCGAAGGTTCCGCCGAGTTCCGCCTTTTCCTCCCGCGCCGCGTGCAGGGCCATCGCAGGGAAAATCACCGTCGAGACGGTGATCGCAAACACGCCGATGGGCAACTCCACCACCCGGTTCGCCAGATAGTAAACCGTCAGCGACTGGTCGTCCACGTTCAGCGCCAGAAAACGCGAGACGAAGAAATTGATCTGCTGGATGCCCGCGCCCGCCACCGCCGGGAGGAAAATCAGTTTCAACTGCTCCCACGATTCCGACCGCTCCAGCGTCAGCCGCGGCCGCCACCCTTCCATCCAAAACGCCCCCATCGGAATCACCAGTTGCAGCACGCCGCCCACCAGCGAACCGGCACACACCCACACCGCCATTTGCTCCGCGTCCTGCGTAAAGAAAAATCCCGCGCCGGCAATCGCCGCGATCATCGCCACGTTCAGCCACACTGCGCTGAGTGAGGTGATGCCGAAGCGCCCGAACAAATTCAGTCCGGCCGTAAATAGCGCCGCCAGGCAGATCAGCGGCATGTAGGGCATGCAG
>CALNBE010000093.1 GCA_937874455.1 uncultured Opitutia bacterium
GTCGGGAGAAAATTCCTCCGCGCCACTTTGCTCGGGACTCTGGCACGACCTGGCCGGAGAGCCTGTTTGCCCTGCGCGGCGGAAGGGCGTGAGGGATTAGATTTCGCGGGCGTGAAATTGGCGCGGTGGCCCCGTGTGATTAGCCTGTTTGGAGTCCGGAATGGGCGCAGGTTGCCTTGGAACCTCTCGGAGGAAGATCGGCTGATGCGCTGGGGTGATGCAGGCTAGCTATTGCCGGATGAGGCCCCGAAGGGGTTTCTTGAGTGGTGGAATCCTGCGAGTCGTCGTTTGCTTTGCGATGGCAGGAAGGGAGAGGTGGGGCGCGTTTTTGAAGGAGATAGGCGGGGATTTGCCGCCCGTACGGGGCAACAAAAAACCCGCTTGGTTAAGCGGGTTCTTTGGAATTGGTCGGGCTGAGAGGATTCGAACCTCCGACCCCTTGCACCCCATGCAAGTGCGCTAGCCAGACTGCGCTACAGCCCGAAAAAGGGGCGCAATAAGGCGGGTGGGGCGGGGAATGTCAAAGGATTTTTTGTGTAAAGTGAAACATGTCGTCACATCAGCCCCGGGCAGATTCGATCAGTTCGATCTCGTATCCCTCTGGTGCGTCGATAAAGGCAATTTTGTCGCCTGCTGCGGTGGTGTGCGGTCCGTCGCTGAAGGCCATTGCGTGAGTTTGCAAATGCTGGGAAAACTGCTCCAGGCTTTCCACTGCGAAGGCCAGATGAACCAAGTCCGGCTGCACCTGCACCGGTCCGGATCCGGGGAAGCAAGTGAGTTCGATAAGTTCCTCACTGTCGGGCGTGCGGAGGAAAACGAGTTTGGAGCCGCGCGGAGATTCCTGGCGTTCGACCTCTTCCAGCCCCAGAATGGTCTTGTAGAAATCGACGGTGCGGTCGAGGTCGTCGACACGCATGCGAGTGTGCAGCAATTTTTTCACGATAGCCATGGGGTGGAGGAAATTTACTTGGAAGAAAATGAAAAGGCGAAAGCGCGTGGAGTGCGCGGTAAGGGTGGAGGAGGGGTGGCGAGGAAAAAACCACCGAAAAAGAAAAACAGGCAAAAGATGAAAATCGTCCGAAATATCGCTTGACGTGCGGTGCGGCATTCGCAGATTCCCCACTTCCTTTTTCACCCCTCGGGGTGAGGATTGGTGGTTTGCCCTTGTAGCTCAGTTGGTAGAGCGCGTCCTTGGTAAGGACGAGGTCGGCAGTTCAAATCTGCTCGGGGGCTCCATCAAGCCCATTTCTCAACAACAAAACTAAACTAAAACATCATGGCCAAAGAAAACTTCGTTCGCAACAAGCCGCACGTTAACGTGGGCACCATCGGTCACATTGACCATGGCAAGACGACCACCACTGCCGCGATCCTCGCGGTGCAAGCCTCCAAAGGCCTCGCGGTTGTCAAGTCCTACAAAGACATTGCCAAAGGCGGCACCGTCCGCGACGAAACCAAGACTGTGACCATTGCCGCTGCGCACGTGGAATACGAGTCCGAGAAGCGTCACTACGCTCACGTGGACTGCCCAGGTCACGCTGACTTTGTTAAGAACATGATCACCGGTGCCGCCCAGATGGACGGTGCGATCTTGGTGGTTTCCGCCGCTGACGGCCCCATGCCGCAAACTCGCGAACACATCCTGCTGGCCAAGCAGGTGGGCGTGCCGGCGATTGTGGTTTGGCTGAACAAGGTGGACTTGCTGGATGACCCGGATCTGCTGGAACTGGTGGAAATGGAAATCCGCGACTTGCTCAACAAGTACGGTTATGCTGGCGATGACGCCCCGATCGTGCGTGGTTCTGCCACCGCCGCTTTGGAGTTGAAACCGGAGGGTGTGGAAGCCGTCACCAAGTTGATGGAGGCCTTGGACGCCTACATCCCCGAGCCGGAGCGCGCGATTGATCAGCCTTTCATGATGTCTGTCGAAGATGTCTTCACCATTACCGGACGCGGCACCGTGGCGACTGGCCGTATTGAGCGTGGCAAGGTCAGAGTTGGCGAAGAAATCGAAATCGTCGGCTTGGGCGAAACGATGAAGACCACCGTTACTGGCGTGGAAATGTTCCGCAAGAATCTGGACGAAGGCATTGCTGGCGACAACGTGGGACTGCTTCTCCGCGGTATTGAAAAAGAGCAGGTGCAGCGCGGCCATTGTTTGGCCAAGCCCGGCTCGATCAAGCCGCACACGCAAGCTAAGGCGGAAATCTACGTTCTTACCAAGGACGAAGGTGGACGCCACACTCCGTTCTTCACCAACTACCGCCCCCAATTCTTCTTCGGCACTGCCGACGTGACGGGTGTCTGTTCCCTGCCGGAAGGCGTGGAAATGGTGATGCCGGGCGACAACTTGACCATTACCTTGGATCTGCAGAAGCCGATCGCGATGGAAAAAGGTCAGCGCTTTGCGATTCGCGAAGGTGGCCGCACCGTGGGTGCCGGTCGTATCGTCGAGGTTATCAAGTAACTTCTTGGCAGTCTAATCTGCCTGGAGATGCCGCGGGCCCAGCAAGAAGGGGCCCCGGCTTTCCTATTTCATCAGTCACGGTTTTTTTAATCACTTAGGGGTGTAGTTCAATTGGTAGAGCAGCGGTCTCCAAAACCGCAAGTTGGGGGTTCGAGTCCCTCCGCCCCTGCCACCTTTTATCAATGCGCTTTATCAGCAAAGTCCGTCAGTTTTGGCAGGAAGTGGTCACGGAGGTCTGGATCAAAGCGGTCTGGCCGACACCCAAGGAGCTTGCACAGTCCACACTGGTGGTCTGCATGTCGATTGCGATTCTCTCCCTCTGTGTGTTCTTCTTTGACTTTTCGATGCACGAGCTGGTGCGGGCGATAACGCATCTGGTTACCGGAAAATAATCAGGGGTACTCATCTTTCCATGCCGCAATCCGATACGCCCGCAGGCTTCCGTTGGTATGCCATTCAAACCCTCTCAAACATGGAGGGAAAGGTTAAGCGCTACCTAGATAAGTTTATCGAAGTTGAGGAGTTGGAAGAATTTTTTGCCCAGCCCCCCGGGCGTCCTTTGAGTGATCGCGTCTTGATGCCCTGCGAGACGGTTTCCGAGGTTCGCAACGGGAAAAAGACGACGAAGGTCCGCAAGCTCTATCCCAATTACATTTTTTTGCTCATGCGCTTGTTTGATGAAAACGGCAAGCTGCTGCAAAAGCCTTGGTATTTTGTCCGCAATGTCCAGGGTGTCATTGGATTTATCGGAGGAAACGAGCCAACGGCGTTGAAGGCTGTGGATATTGAGCGTATTCTCAAGCAGGTGGAAGAAGCTGAGGGCAAATCAGTGCCGAAGGTGATTTATAATGTGGGCGAGGAAGTGAAGGTCATTGACGGACCGTTTGCCAACATGACAGGAGTGATTGAAGCCGTGGATGCGGAAAAAGGAAAACTTCAGGTCTCAGTTTCTATTTTTGGCCGTTTTACCCCTGTGGAATTGGAGTTCTGGCAGGTGGAACGTACAACGGCAGAATAAGTCCCTTTAAAACAAACAAAAACAAAACACAACAATGGCTAAAAAAGTCGTCGGAGAAATCCGCCTGCAGCTCCCGGCCGGAGCGGCAAATCCCGCGCCCCCTGTCGGGCCTGCCCTAGGTGCCAAGGGCGTCAACATCATGGCGTTCTGCAAAGAATATAACGCCAAAACCAAGGATCAGGCCGGCTTGATCCTCCCGGTGGTTATCACGGTTTATCAGGATAAATCCTTTACCTTTATCCTCAAGTCACCTCCCGCAGCGGTCCTGCTGAAAAAGGCGGCGAAAATTGAAAGCGGCTCCGGCGTCCCCAATCGTGACAAGGTTGGCAAGGTGACTCGGAAGCAATTGCTGGAAATCGTGGAGATGAAGAAAAAGGACCTCAATGCGGCGGATCCGGAAGCGGCAGCCCGCATGATCGAGGGAACTGCCCGCTCGATGGGAATCGAAGTCGTCGGCTGATATTTTGGGGTGGGGAAACTCGCCCTAATCCAAACCCAACAAACAGACTGCATTCGCAGGAGACTTAAAGAAAGTCGTTATGCCAAAAAAACAATCCAAGCGCTATCTGGCGGCGGCCAAGGCTGCCGATCTGGAGGCTTCTTACACTGTCGCGGAGGCGGCCGGGATCCTCGGCAAGTTCCCCGCACCGAAATTCGACGAAACCGTGGAGGTTTCTGCCAATCTTGGTGTGGACCCCAAGCAATCCGACCAGATGGTGCGCGGCACCGTCTCGCTTCCAAACGGCAGCGGCAAAAAGATCAAGGTTTTGGTTTTTACTGAAAATGCCCAAGCTGCGTTGGATGCCGGAGCGGACTTTGCCGGACTGAACGACATGATCGACAAGATCAACGGCGGGTGGATGGACTTTGACATTGCGGTTTCCACCACCTCGGCGATGGCCTTGGTGCGCAAGGTGGCCCGCGTTCTCGGTCCCCGTGGTCTGATGCCGAATCCGAAGAGCGGCACTGTTTCCGACGATATCGCTGAAACGGTGAAGCAGGTGAAAGCCGGACGTATCGAGTTCAAAATGGACAAGACCGCCAATGTGGCGATTGTTGTCGGGAAGCGCTCGTTCTCCGCGCAGCAACTGACGGAAAACATCGACGCGGCACTGGCTAGTTTGCTCAAAGCCCAGCCGGAATCCTTCCGCGGCAAGTTCATCAAGTCGCTCACCCTGAGCGCGACGATGAGCCCCGGCATTAAGATTGACATCAAACCTTACAGCGTTGCGACTGCCGCAGCCTAAAGAGAGGGACTAAATCATGCGTAGCGAAAAACAATTTCTTGTCGAAGAAGTGTCCGGGCATCTTGCCAAATCGGACTACCTCTTGCTAGTGGACTTCACCCGTGTGACGGTGGAGGACGTGGCGGCGATCCGCAATCAGCTGCATGCGTTGGGTGCGGAATACCATGTCGTCAAAAACAGTGTTTTCCACATTGCGGCCAAGCAGGCCAGCTTGCCCGATCTTTCGGAGCATCTGACCGGCCACACTGCCTTAATTACCGGAGGCAAGGATCCTTCCGGCGTCGCCAAGGTCGTCGTGAAGTTCTTTGAGGGTAACTCCAAGCTAGAGGCCAAGGTGGGTGTGATGGACGAAAAGTTGCTCAGCAAGAGCGACATCGAAGCTCTGTCCAAGCTTCCCTCTCTCGACGGCGTGCGGGCGCAAATCCTGTCGCTGCTTTCCACTCCTGCCTCGCAGATTGTCCGCCTTCTGGTGGCCAAGAACGAGAAGGAAGAAGGCAAGGAGGCTGCTTAAAAACTATTTCCGGGGGAACGGTTGGCTTTGCAAATCGTTTCCCTGCCGAAAAACCATCCAAAGAAATCCGTTAGAGGTGAAAGCCTTTAAATGTTCATTTCTGAACGCTAACCATTCAAGGAAAACAAAATCATGTCATCCGTTACCAAAGACCAAGTCATTGAGTTCCTCAGCAACCTCAGCGTGATCGACGCTGCTGCGCTTGTTAAGGAGCTGGAAGAAAAGTGGGGCGTTTCCGCCGCTGCTCCTGTCGCCGTTGTCGCCGGTGCCGCCGCCGGTGCCGCTCCTGCTGAGGAAAAGACCGAGTTTGACGTCATCCTCGTCGAAAAAGGGGCCAGCGCCATCAACGTCATTAAGGAAGTGCGTGCGATCACCGGTCTCGGACTTAAGGAAGCCAAAGATCTGGTCGAAGGCGCTCCGAAGCCCGTCAAGGAAGGTGCTACCAAGGAAGAAGCGGCCGAGATCAAGAAGAAGCTCGAGGCTGCTGGCGCCAAGGTTGAGGTTAAATAATCCATTGGTCTCCATTGACCTTATAGACGCAGTTCGCGGACAGGGCCAAGCCTTGTCCGCATAACTGCTTTTAGTTGTTCCACAACTTGTTGTTTCTTTGATCCTACTTCGTCCGTAATCCTCTTTAAGGCATCCATCCATGTCCGAGCGCATCAACTTCGGCAAGCTCCGGGAAGTTATTCCTCCCCCGAATCTCATCGAAAATCAGCTAAACTCCTATGTGGAGTTTTTGCAAAAGGACATTCCTGCCACCCAGCGGCAAAATGTCGGCTTGGAGGCTGTTTTCCGGGAAGTGTTCCCCATCGAGAGCTACGATGGCCGCTGTAAGCTTGAGTACGTCAGTTACAATTTCGTGGGTCCGAAGAACACCGAGATGGAGTGCATCCGGGAGGGTGTCACATATTCGATCTCACTTTATCTGAAGCTGCGCCTGCGGGAAGAGGACATCGTCAAGGACGAGGAAATCTTCATGGGAGAGCTGCCGATGATCACCGAGAGTGGCTCCTTTATTGTTAACGGCGCGGAGCGCGTGATTGTCAGCCAGTTGCACCGAAGCCCGGGGATTTGCTTTGAGGAGGCACCGCACACCAGCGGGAAGATGCTGCATTCTTTCCGGATTATTCCGGACCGGGGCACTTGGCTGGAAGTGCAGTTTGACCAGCAGGACCTGCTTTATGTTTATCTGGACCGCCGTCGCCGCCGTCGCCGTTTTCTCATTACCACTTTGCTTCGCGCCTTTGGGTTTGGCGCGGACAACGACATTCTCACTCTCTTTTACAAGCCGGAGGACATCAAAGTTAAAAAGGCTTTGGAGATCGACGACATCTCCCGCTACGTTCTGCTGGAAGACATTGTGGATGGAGAAAAGGGCATTGTGTTGGCGCGTGCCTTTGAGCCGCTGACTAAGACGATTGTGCGCTCAATTGAAAAGATTGGCATCGGTACCCTGCATGTCATCGACACCTCGGTGGACGACAGCGCGATCATTCGCTCCCTCAAGAAGGATCCCACTCGCAACGAAGAGGAGGCGCTCAAGGACATTTACAAGAAGCTCCGTCCGGGGGAACCGCCCACGGTGCCTAATGCTCGTGCGTTGCTGAAGCGTCTTTTCCAAGATCCGAAGCGCTATGACTTGGGTCGGGTTGGCCGGTACAAGATTAACCAAAAACTTAGTCTGAAAACCGACTTGGAAGTGCGGACCATCACTTTTGAGGACATTGTCGAGGCGACGAAATACCTTTGCCGACTGAAGGGCGGCGATGGGATCATCGACGATATCGACCACTTGGGCAGTCGCCGCATTCGCAATGTGGGTGAATTGTTGGCCAACCAGTGCCGGTTGGGGCTCGCCCGAACCGAGCGCTTGGTGCGCGAACGAATGTCGATGTACGATCAGAGTGTTGACACGGTGACCCCGCAAAAGCTGATCAATCCGAAGGCACTGACCACGGTGATCCGCGATTTCTTTGCGCGCAGCCAGTTGTCGCAATTCATGGACCAGATCAATCCGCTGGCGGAATTGACGCACAAGCGCCGCCTTTCCGCGCTGGGGCCTGGTGGGTTAAACCGGGATCGCGCGGGGTTTGAAGTGCGCGACGTGCATTCCTCCCACTATGGTCGCATTTGTCCGATCGAAACTCCGGAAGGCCCGAACATCGGTTTGATCAACTCGCTGTCGACCTATGCCCGCGTGAACGAGTTTGGCTTTATTGAAACACCTTACCGGAAGGTGGAAAAAGGTCGTGTTACCGACAAGGTTGAGTACATGACCGCCGACCAAGAGGAAAGTTACAAGGTGGCACAGGCCAACTCGGAGGTAGATGACAAGGGTAACTTTACTGGCCGAGTGACTGTGCGCTTCCGCGACGAAGTTTTGGAAGTCGAGCCGAAGGATGTGGACTATATGGATGTTTCGCCGAAGCAGGTGGTTTCGGTGGCGGCTGGGCTGATTCCTTTCCTTGAACATGACGACGCCAACCGTGCCTTGATGGGCGCGAACATGCAGCGCCAGGGAGTTCCTCTGCTCCAAACCGAATCGCCGTTTGTTGGCACTGGTATTGAGCATCGCTTGGCCACCGACTCCAAAACAGTGGTGCTGGCCGAAGCGGACGGGGTGGTGGCCCAAGTTGACGCCCGACGGATCGTGGTGACTGTGGACGGAAAGGTTCCGGCGAACCTCGATAAAAAGTCGAAGAGCGATCCCAAGAAAGGCGTCTACATTTACGACCTACGAAAATTCCTTCGCTCGAATGCCGCGACCTGTTTCAATCAGCGCCCGGTTGTGAGTCGCGGCCAGAAGGTGAAGGCGGGGCAAGTGATTGCCGACGGTGCCGCCACCGACAAGGGTGAGCTGGCCTTGGGCCGAAACATGCTGGTGGCATTCATGCCGTGGAACGGGTATAATTTTGAGGACGCGATTCTCCTTAGCGAACGAGTGCTGAAGGACGACGTGTTCACGTCGATCCACATTGAGGAATTCGAGGTGACTGCCCGAGACACCAAGCTTGGACCGGAGGAAATCACCCGCGACATCCCCAATGTCGGAGAGGAAGCGTTGAAGAATTTGAACCGCGACGGCGTGATCCGTATCGGCGCGGAAGTAAAGCCCGGCGACATCCTCGTTGGCAAGATTACACCGAAGAGCGAAACGGAACTGGCCCCGGAGGAAAAACTCCTGCGCGCGATTTTTGGAGAAAAAGCCGCCGATGTGAAGGATACTTCGCTGGTGGTGCCATCGGGTATCTATGGCATTGTGATGGACGTGAAGGTTTCGAGCCGCATCGACAAGGATGCTGAAAAACTTTCCCCCTCTGATCAGCGCCGCCAGTTGAAGAAGGTGAATGAGGAATATCGTACTCAAGCGGACAAACTCCGGGACGACCTCACGGAGTCGCTTTCCAATATTTTGCTGGGAGAAAAAATCCCCCTCGACGTGACCAACGGAGAAACGGGAGAAGTTATCATTCCTGCGAACCGGAAAATCACCAAGACTCTGCTGCGCCGTTTGGCCGCCGTTTCCCGCAACATCCAGATCGATCCGTCGCCAGTGAAGATCAAGATCATGGAGATCGTGGACAATTATCAGCACCGCTTTGATGATCTGGAAAATGAGCGCTCCCGCAAGGTTGAGGGCATTGAGGCGGGCGAGGATGAAGGTGGCGCGATCAAAAACGTGAAAGTTTATGTCGCCGCGAAACGGAAAATCCAAGTCGGTGACAAAATGGCGGGTCGTCACGGGAACAAAGGCGTCGTTGCCCGCATTGTTCCGGTGGAGGACATGCCGTATTTGCCGGACGGAACCTCGATCGATATTTGCCTGAACCCGCTGGGCGTGCCATCGCGCATGAATGTCGGGCAGGTCTTGGAAACGCACTTGGGCTGGGCTTGCAAAAAAATCGGCTTGAAGGTGGCCACGCCAATCTTCGACGGCATTCCCGAGACGAAGATTCGCGAGTATCTCAAGCAGGCCAATCTGCCGGAGTCTGGGAAATCGCTCCTCTATAATGGACTCACAGGAGATCCCTTTGACCAGGACGTGGTCGTTGGCTACATCTACATGATGAAGCTGAACCACTTGGTGGCGGACAAGATTCACGCCCGCGCAGTCGGCCCCTACAGCCTGATCACCCAGCAGCCGCTCGGAGGCAAGGCCCAGTACGGCGGACAGCGTTTCGGGGAGATGGAAGTGTGGGCGCTCGAGGCCTACGGAGCGGCCTACACCTTGCAGGAACTGTTGACGGTCAAGTCCGACGACGTCACCGGGCGTACCAAGATTTACGAACAACTGGTCAAGGGCGACAACAGCCTTTCGGCCGGCACTCCGCAGTCTTTCAATGTGTTGATGAAGGAAATGCAGGCACTGTGTCTGGACGTCCGTTTGGGCAACGCTGGAGCCTTGGGTTTCCAGTCGCAAAGCAATCTCTCCAACTAAAACATCCTTCGGAACCATACCTATGATTAACGCAGAAACCTCTGACTTACTCGCTTCCGAGAAGGAACAGTCCTTTGACTACGTCTCCATCGCCATTGCCTCGCCGGACACGATCCGTTCGTGGTCGAAGGGCGAGGTGAAAAATCCCGAGACGATCAACTACCGCACCTTTAAGCCGGAGCCGGGCGGATTGTTCTGCCAACGTATTTTTGGTCCAGTGCGCGACTACGAATGCGCTTGTGGAAAATACAAGCGCATCAAGTTCAAAGGCGTGGTTTGCGACCGATGCGGTGTGGAAGTAACTGTCGCCCGTGTGCGTCGCGAGCGGATGGGGCATATTGAGTTATCGGTGCCCGTTTCGCACATCTGGTTTTTGAAATCGATGCCGAGCCGGCTCGGCCTGCTCTTGGACATGACGGCCCGCCATTTAGAGTCGGTAATTTACTACGAAAAATACCTCGTAGTGGACTCTGGCCGCACACCGCTGGAGAAGAAACAAATTCTGACCGAAGCGGAGTACAATCAGGCAGTTTCCGAATATGGCGATGACGCTTTTGTTGCCAAAATGGGGGCGGAAGCGCTGCGCGATTTGCTAGTCGGCATGGATCTGCAGCAGATCGTGGTGGAGTTGCAGGAGCAGATTCACAACACTCGCTCCAAGCAGATTAAAAAGAAGATTTCCCGCCGTTTGAAGGTCATTCAAGGCTTCATTGATTCCGGCAACCGTCCGGAATGGATGGTGCTGGAAACACTGCCAGTTATTCCTCCGGATTTGCGTCCGCTGGTGCCGCTGGAAGGTGGCCGTTTCGCCACCTCCGACCTCAACGACCTTTACCGTCGCGTTATTAATCGCAACAACCGTTTGCGCAGTCTCCTGCAACTGAAGACGCCGGATGTCATCATCAATAATGAAAAGCGCATGTTGCAGGAGGCGGTCGATGCGTTGTTCGACAATGGCCGACATGGCCGCCCAGTCACTGGCGCGGGGAACCGTCCGTTGAAATCGCTCTCCGACATGCTTAAGGGCAAGCAAGGGCGCTTCCGCCAAAACTTGCTGGGTAAGCGTGTCGACTACTCCGGTCGCTCGGTGATTGTGATCGGGCCGGAATTGAAACTACACCAGTGCGGTTTGCCGAAGAAGATGGCCTTGGTGTTGTTCGAGCCGTTTATTATCCGCCGGCTAAAAGAGCTGGGCTTTGTGCACACTGTGCGCGGTGCCCGGAAGATGATCGAAAAGAAGTCGCCCGAAGTTTGGGATATTCTTGAAGAAGTCACCAAGGGGCATCCGGTGCTGCTGAACCGAGCGCCAACCTTGCACCGCCTTTCCATTCAAGCCTTTGAGCCGGTATTGATCGAAGGCGACGCCATCCGGTTGCACCCGCTGACCTGTACCGCTTACAATGCGGACTTCGACGGGGACCAGATGGCGGTGCACGTTCCGCTTTCGAGCGAGGCTATCATGGAGTGCAAGCTCCTGATGTTGTCCACCAATAACATTTTCTCTCCGTCCAGCGGCAAGCCGATCATGACGCCCTCGCAGGACATTGTGCTTGGCACGTACTATATCACTTACGAACCGGCAGCCAAGCCAGCGAAGGAAGTGCGCCTGCCGATGATTGTCGATGCTGCGGAGGCGCAGTTTGCGGAGATGGATGGAAGTCTGCACTTCCACGACTGGGTGGAGTATGTAAATCCGGACTTTGGGAAGAAGACCATTTACGGCAGCCCGGACAAGAAGACGATCCGAACTACCGTTGGCCGCATCATGTTCAATACCATTTGGCCGAAGGAAATGGGTTTTGCCAATTTCCCGGTGAAGAAGTCGCAAATCGGGGATTTGATCCTGAATACTTACAAATTGGTTGGTAAGGAGGGCGCTGCCCCGGTGTTGGATGCCTTGAAGCAGTTGGGGTTCAAGATCGCCACGCGTGCGGGAATCTCGATTGGAATCGGGGACATGATTTTCCCGATGGGCAAGGCCGATATCATCAAGCGCTCTCGAGGAAAAGTCGACGAGGTCGAATCCCAGTACAAGAAGGGGATCATCACCACTGGCGAGCGCTACAACAAGGTCGTCGAAATTTGGACCAACACGACAGATGAGATTGCCAAGTCGGTCTTCAAAACATTGGAAGGCTCGGCCTCTCTTGCTGGAAAACGCACGGGAGATCCGCGTCATGAGGGCCGATGGGTGATCAATCCGGTGCACGTGATGATGGATTCCGGAGCGCGTGGTAACAAACAGCAGGTGCGCCAGCTTTGCGGTGCGCGCGGACTGATGGCCAAGCCGAACGGGGAAATTATTGAGCGGCCAATTCTCTCTTCCTTCCGCGACGGTTTGTCGGTGCTGGAATATTTTCTTTCTACCCACGGTGCTCGTAAGGGACTCGCGGATACCGCACTCAAGACGGCGGACGCCGGTTACATGACCCGCAAGCTTTGCGACGTGGCGATGGACGTGATCGTAACCGAGGTGGACGATGGCAACCGGGACGGTGTTTGGAAGAGCGCCCTTTACGAAGGTGACGATGAAATCGTTAAACTCTACGAACGCATTGCCGGGCGTTGTGCGAGCGAGGATATTCGTAATCCGTTGAATCCGGAGGAAATTCTTGTGAAAAACGGGGATTTGATTTCCGAGGCTGCTGCCAAGCACATTGAGGACATTGGAATTGAGCGGGTCAAGGTGATGTCGCCGCTGACGCACATGAAAGTGAATAGCATTCCTGCAAAGGCCTACGGGTTGGATCCCTCTACAGGTCGGCTGGTTGAGCGAGGCACATCGGTCGGCATTATTGCCGCGCAGTCCATTGGGGAACCTGGCACGCAGTTGACAATGCGGACCTTCCACATTGGAGGGGTGGCGAATCAGGTGCTGAAAAATCCAGAAATTCGAGTTCGGCACAACGGGGTCGTGCAGTTTGTCGGCATTCGTTCTGTTGAAATCGGCGACGGGGTGAGCATTGTTCTGAATAAGAACGGCAGCGTGATCGTTCGCGATGCAGACGATCCCGAAAATGTTCTCGAAGAACACAATATTGTGATTGGCGCGGTGCTGTCTGTTCGGGATGGGGGTGCGCTCAACCGCGGGGATATCTTGGCGCGTTGGGATCCGCATAACATGCCTATTTTGTCTGAGCGCGCCGGGGTGGTATCCTTCCGCGACATGATTCCGGGAGTGACCGTCAAGCGCGAGTTCGACGAGTCCAGCGGGCGGGTGGCCACGGTGGTGATTGAACACAAGGAGGACTTGAATCCGGTTGTGCAAATCATTGGCCCGGACGGCAAAGTTTTGGCCGAGCACTCCATTCCTACCGGAGCGCAAGTTTCGGTGAATGAAGGGGACAAAATCAAGCCGGGAGCTCTGTTGGCCAAGACCCCTCGTCAGGCCTCCAAAACGCAGGATATCACCGGTGGTTTGCCTCGTATTGCCGAACTGTTTGAGGCGCGCCGTCCCAAGGACGCCGCAGAAATGGCCAAGATCGGTGGAGTGGTTTCCTTTGAAGGTACGGTCCGCAGCAAGAAAAAACTAGTGGTCACTGATGATGACGGAAATCGCGAGGAGCACCTAATCCCGCACGGGAAGCACATTATCGTGCACGAAGGTGACCAAGTCCGCAGAGGACAGCACTTGACCGAAGGGGTGGGTGATCCGCACGACATCCTTGATATTCTTGGAGCGACTGCGTTGCAGGACTTTTTGATCACGGAAATCCAAAAGGTCTATCGACTGCAAGGGGTGACGATTAACGACAAACACATCGAGATCATCATCGCCCGTATGCTGCGTAAGGTGCGGATTACCGAACCTGGGGACACAGATTATTTCTGGGGTGAACAGGTGGATCACTATGCATTACAGCAGAAAAACCAGGAAATTGAAGATGCCGGAGGAAAGGGCGCGGATTTCGAGCCAATCTTGCTGGGGATCACCAAAGCCTCGTTGGAAACTGAATCCTTTATTTCTGCAGCATCCTTCCAAGAAACCACACGCGTGTTGACCGATGCCTCCACATTGGCAAAGCGGGATGCGCTTACCGGTTTCAAGGAAAATGTAATCATGGGGCACCTGATCCCTGCGGGAACAGGTTTACCGGCTTACCGCCGCCTCAAAATTGACACTTTGGGTTCTCGGGAACCTTTGGATTGACTAAGTGTTTTCCTAATTCGGGCGAAACAACCGGATGGAGATATTCCTAATAATATTCGAAATTCGGTTGTTTTTTGCTTGAAACCTAATTCCAAGTAGTCCAAAAAATAATCTATTCACAAAAACACCAACGAAGCTAGCCCCTAAAAATACTTTCCCCTTCCATGAAATCTTCGAATCTGTTCAAACTTGTTGCTCTTTTTCCCTTTGCCAGCACGGCGTTTGTGGTGGCCGATGCCGCGTCTCCGCTGCTGAAGTTTGGTGATGGTGCGGTTGGCTACGTGCTGGCCGATGCGGGAGTCAGCTACACAGACAATCTTTTTGGCACGCACAATAAGAAGAGTGCGGTTTCATTCTATGTCACCCCGGGAATCCAGCTGGTCTTGGGTGGAGACAGCGTCAACACCTTCACTTTGACTGCTCGGGAGCGACTGACGGCCTATGTCAATCATAGTGATCTAAATAGTGCTCAAGCGAATATTCGCGCAAAATACAAGTATGATGCGGGGTCGCGTTTGCGAGTGGATGCGGAAGGCGGATTTCGCCAGACAACGCAAAACACCAATACTATCAGCCAGGATGGCGACTTGATCCGCCGTAATCTTTATGATGTGGGGGTGGGCGTTTCCTATGATCTGACGTCCAAGAGCCTCTTGGAGGTTGGAGCAAATTTCTCTTCGACAAATTACCGCAATTTCCGGACGCAGTATAATGATCAGGATGTTTACAACATCCCAGTTTCTTGGCTTTACCAAGTTACTGAAAAGACCAAGCTTGGCTTTACTTACTCTTACACCTACACTGACTTGGATGCTGTGGATGGTGGTGCTGCCAATTCCTATGGCGTGATTGATCCGGGCTACCAGCAGGTGCATTATTTGGGTGCGACTGCCCGCGGGGAGCTGACATCCAAGATTAATTATCGTGCGACGGCGGGTGTTGGTTATAACGAGTTTAGTGACCGAACGATCAATGTGTTTGGAACTGCCGTGGAGGATAATCCGGATGGCACCACCTTCAACTTCGAGTTGAGCGCGGATTACCAAATTACCGACAAAGTTAAGGCAACGCTGACGGGTGGCCGCAAGTTTGAGGTTGGAGGGCAGGCTCAGGACATTACAAATACCTATGTCCGCCTAGGCGCCGATTACCTGATTGCAGCCCAATGGGAGGCGAATGCCTATGCAGGTTTCTCCTACCAAAAATTTGATGATTCGTGGAAGGATGGCACGGATAAGATCAGCACCCTCGGTGCTTCGGTGTCTTATCTGCCGAGCGACTATTGGCGTGTAACCTTGGGATATGGCCTTCAGTACAACGATTCGGATCGTATCGCTAGCTACTCAATCAACACCGTGTCCCTCACGGCAACGTTGAAATATTAAAATTTTGCTGTGCAAACCGAGGAGGAGGGTATATGTGCCTTCCTCCTTTTTTGTTCCTAGCATTTCTGACTCACCATGCTTCGTTTTTCGCGTGCTCTCTTTGCTGTAACCTTGTTAATCTGCGGCTCCTTGGCTAGTGGCTGTATTTTTAATGACGATAGTGGGGCCGATGGTTATGTGGCCAGCCAGCGTATCCCCTCGATGCCGGTAGAGAATGCCACTCCGAGTGGCGACAATCCTTCCTATGTCCTGCGTCCGATGGATATTCTTTCATTTGAAATGTATATGCAGCAGGATATGAAGGGCTTGTATACGGTTACGGCAACTGGGGATTTGGTCGGTATGCCCTTGGTGGGGTCGGTCCATGTGGGTGGACTTTCGCTTCAAGCAGTGAGGGAAAAAATCACCGAAAGATATCGGGAGTTTTACAAAAATCCCCAAGTTTCTCTTTTCATTTACAAGTATGCGGAGCGAAAGGTTTATGTGAATGGTTTTGTGATGCGAGCTGGCCCGGTCGTGATTCCTCCCGAGGAAAAAATGACTTTGTCGAAGGCGATTGCTTGGGCGGGCGGGATTCAACCGCGTGGAAAGCGTTCCGGTGTCACGATCACACGTCCTACTCCGGAGGGGGATCTTGTTTTCAAAATTGATGTCGATAAGATTGAGGAAGGGAAAGCGCCTGACTTTGATCTGCAAGAAAATGACCGAATCTACGTTGAAGACAGCAAGTTCTAACCTTTTAGCCACTTTCTCATGCCCGACGACAAATCTCGCCCCAATGCCTCGCTGCCACCTTCTCATCCCGTAGATACTTCCAACCCGGAAGGTTACGGATATGGACGTCCAGGGGCTGGTTATGGCTATTATGGGGGAAACTATGGTTACTACGGTGGCGGTTATGGCTATGGTGGTGATCAGGATGGAATGAATGGAGGGCAGTCCACCCGGACGTTTCAAGATTACTTGGTGATGATTCGGGAGCGCTTTTGGTACTTGGTGCTCTCTGTTTTTGTGTGTCTGGCCAGCATGATGATTTACACGGTAAATGAGACTCCCGAGTGGGAGGCTGCGGCCCAGTTGCAAATCTATCGCGAGCCCTATACTACCGTTCGCGAAGGGACGCCTACCGGTGATTCCACTACGAGCGTGCGTAATACCGAAGATTTTATGACACAGATTGGGCGGATGCGCACGACTGACCTGATGCGTCAGGTCTCGCAGCGGTTGACTCAAGACGAGAAAAAAGAGGTGTTAGAGCCCTATCAAGATGGGAATGTCTTTACCGGGCGTTTACGTGATGAAGACGTTATCGCAAAGTGCTATGACGTTAAGCCTTTGAAAGGTAGTTTGATGGCGCGCATTAGCTATGTTCATCCGCGGAAGGAGATTTCCCTGCGGCTGACCCAGCTTTTTACCGAAGAAATTCTGAAAAATAATCAGAATGAGCGCTATTTGGTGGCCTCGCCGCTGTTGGAGCGCATGGGAGTGCAAATCAAGACCATGGAGGATCAGATCGCGGCATTGCGGCAAAAGCGAACAGATCTTGTTGATAGCAAGGGATTGTTGACAGTGACTGCGCGTGTGGACACTGCTCGTGCCGAACTGAACAGCCTGAATAATCAGATGGTAATGACGCGCCAGCGCTTTGAGGAGGTGGAGGTGCTTTGGAAGCAATTGCAGGAGTTGAAAAAGGCCGGATTGCCCTCGACCAAACTTTCGGTGATCGCCTCCAACACTCGCGTGATGCAGATGGAAAATTCGGTTGCGGGGTTGCAGATTGAGGTAAGCGGGGCGAAGCAGACTTACACGGAGCAGCACCCCAAAATGGTCGAGTTGCTACAAAAGCTCAATCAAGCCAAGTCCGAGCGTGCCGTTGCCATCGCTGCCGCAGAGGCAGCAATCGAGCAGGAGTATATCTCGACGAAAGCCAATTATGAAGCGGCAAAGGACCGTGTGACAGAGAAGGAAACGCAAATGATTGCGCTTAATTCCGACCTCAACAAACTGGATGTTTTGGATCGTGAGATTCGGGAAGCGGAGGAATTGCGCGCGGGGCTGAACAAAACTTACGAGGCCGAAAAAATCAAGGTACAGGGTGCCGCTGCCGCTAATATCACAGTGGTTGAGTCTGCGACACTGACATCCAATCGTCCGGTAAATCAAAATTATTGGTTGAATGGTGCGATTGGCATTGCAGGAGGAATTTTCCTTGGCTGTGGCATTATCTTCATCTTGGCGTTCATGGATGACCGGGTGAAGTCCGCGCATGATATCGAAGTTTATCTTGGTTTACCCTTGATCGGTATTTTGCCGATTGCTCGCCGGATGGATTCTTTCAAAAAGGCGCGTCTGGTTGCCAATGGCGCAGATCGACCGGTGGTGGAAGGGTTCCGCTCCATTTATTCCGCCTTGAAGATCAACGAACTGGCTAAGAATGCGAAGACTTTCCTGACGACCAGTACTATGCCGAGTGAAGGCAAATCGTTTGTGACCACCAATCTGGCGATGACCTTTGCGTTGCACGGGGAGCGCGTGATCGTGATCGATGCGGATTTGCGCATGCCCGCGGTGGGGAAAACCTTGCAGTTGGAAGGCGACAAAGGAATTACCCGTTACCTACAGGGACAGATAGCGTTGGATGACGCTATTTACCATAACGTTGTTCCTAATTTTGACGTGTTGCCAGTAGGGGCACTTTGTAAAAACCCGACTCAAGTTTTGAACAGTCAGAAGCTCTCCGACATGATTGCCGAATTGAAGACTCGCTATGATCGGGTGTTCATCGACTCTCCTCCTGTTGGTGCCGTCAGTGACAGCCTGAATTTGCTTCCGCAGGTGGACGGGGTGGTTTACGTCGTCCGTTTCAACACGGTGAAACGGCGTTTTATCAGGTCCAATGTGCGACGGCTGCAGGAGTCGAAAGTGCCAATTTATGGTGCGGTGTTGAACCAGATCGGCATGCGTGTCGCGCGCTACTACACCAACAGTGGCGACAAGGCGTATTCCAAGTATTATGGAAATGTGCCGGATGACGCTGTGGAAGTAAAAGTTTCCTGAGGGAACTCGTGCCAGCGGGAGCCGGCGAATGTCGGCAAAATTTGCTTGCGGCGACAGAAGAGGAAATTTTCTGTCCAGCAGTTTCTGGAGAGATGGCAGAGTGGCCGATTGCGGCGGTCTTGAAAACCGCTGAGGCGCAAGCCTCCGGGGGTTCGAATCCCTCTCTCTCCGCCAGTTTGCCGCGCGTTATTTTTTTTCCAAGCGGATGGTTAACGAACGGGCATGGGCGTCCAGTTGCTCCATGGCGCCGAAAGCTCCGACCACTGAGGCCGCTTTTTTTAGGCTGTTTGCATCATACTCCACGATGCTGGTGCGCCGAATGAAGTCGGCAACCTGCAGCCCGCTAAAGAACCGTCCAGTGCGCCCGGTAGGTAGGGTATGGCTTGGTCCCGCAGTGAAGTCTCCCAAGACTGTCGGTGAATGGGCTCCCAACAGCATCGCGCCGGCGGTGGTGATCCCCTTGGCGAGCTTGGGAATGTCTTTGGTTGCCACTTGGAGCTCCAAGTGTTCAGGAGCAACGTAGTTGGCGATCTCGACAAATTGGGCGGAGCCGGGAACAAGGATGGCGCAAAAACCGTTGGCCAACACCTTGCGAATTTTCTCTGCATGGGGAAGCGAGGCGAGTTGCACCTCGATGGCACGTTCCACAGCGGAGAGTGTTTTTTCGCAAGAAGTGACGAGGTACACTTTTTCCTTTCCGGTTCCATGCTCGGCTTGGGCGAGCAGATCGGCGGCTACCCAGTCGGGTTGGGCGGTCTTGTCGGCTATGACCATCACCTCGCTGGGACCGGGGAGCAAATCTACGCCGACGGTGCCGAAGACTTGGCGTTTGGCCTCGCAAACGAAGGCGTTGCCGGGGCCGAAGACTTTGTCGACGGCAGGAATGGTTTCTGTCCCGTAGGCCATGGCGGCGATGGCTTGCACGCCACCGATGGCGTAAACTTCGGTGACACCGCAGAATTGCAGGGCGGCGAGGATGGCGGGATTGATTTGACCGTTGGGTTGGGGGGGGGTGCAGACGACGATTTCGGGGACTCCGGCCAGGGTGGCAGGGATGACGCTCATCAGTACTGAGGAAACCAGGGGGACCTGTCCACCCGGCACATAGAGACCGCAGCGGCGGATGGGAAAGAATTTTTCTCCAATGGTGGCCCCGTGTTGGTTTTTGGCCTTCCAATCTTTGGGCAGGGTGCGCTTGTGGAAATCGCGAATGCCCTTGGCGGCTTCCTCAAAGGCCTTGCGTTGGGCGGAGGGAATTGTCTTGGCGGCCTTTTCTATGACTTCTCCCGGAACGCGCATTTGCTTGGATGTCAGCTTGGCATGGTCGAACTTGGCCGTGTGGTAAAGTACCCCCAAGTCGCCGCGTGTGCGAATGTCGGCGATGATTTCGGAAACCGCTTGAACGACTTCGGGCTGCTGGGCGGCGGCGGCACAGAATGCTTCCAGCTGCTGGCGGAAATCTTTTTGTTTGTAGTCAAGTCGAAGCATGGCAGGAATTGGGGTGGAGGTTAGAGAGCAGGAAAGGCAAATTCGTTCGCGGCAAACGGGGCGTTGACGATAATGTTGATGTATTCGATGTCCCCGGTTTTTTTGCCATTTTCGTAAATGGAGAATTTCTTGGGGAAGCGGATGTTGGCGGTTTGAATTTCTCCTTCCGGCACCAGCAGCATCTCGCTTTTGCCATCGATGCCGGAAAGGATTTCCTGTGCGATGAGTTCGGCGGTAGCCTTGTCGAAGTAATAGCGGATTTTTCGTCCGCCCGCATAAGTGTAAAGTAGTGGGTGGCAGGCGCGGCCCTGTTGGATGGCTTCTTCCTCCAATTGGACACTTCCCTTGCGAGGGGCGCTGTAAAAGCCCAGATCGATCTCGGTAAGGTCAAACAGGAATGCCCGGTCCCGACCAGATAACACTTGGACGTTTGCGCGTTGGGTGGGGACTTCGACTCGCTTGCTGTAGCCTTCCAGTCCATCGGTGCCGTTGATGGTCTCGATGGTGCCGTTGCTGTTGAGGGAGTATTCCCAACGCTTATTGGGATACTGGGCCTTAAATTGGATGTGCGCGACTTTGTTTCCTTCCGGATCAAAGAGGGTTGCCTCTTTCACGAGGGAATGCACCCGCAGACTATCCTCAGAACCCAGATGTGCGCGGGCCTGTTGGATGATGGTTTCGGCGGCAGGCGCGCCGTACCCGATTGATGTCCCGGCGAAAATCAGGGCAGAGGTGAGCAGGAGTGCGCGGTGCATCGGAGTGGAAAGCTTGTTGCCCCACAATAGAAACCGCATGCCGCAAGGCAAGGGTGGAAAGTTCCCGAGTCGGGGAATGTGCGGGCCGCAACGGCCTGTCAGTGGCTGGCAATCTGCAGTAGGTCGGGCAGGTTGACGCGTTTTTCGTAAAGTGCCTTGCCGACAATTGCCCCGTCGAGGTTGGCATGGGATTGCGACAGCTGTTGGAGTTGGAGAATGTCCTCGCGTCGGGAGACGCCTCCGGAGGCGATGATGTTGGCCGGGGTGAATTGGAGCATTTGCTCCAGCGCAGGGAGGTTTGGGCCCTTGAGCATGCCGTCGGTCGCGATGTCGGTGTAAATAATGGTGCAGACTCCGAGTTCTGCCATGCGCGCGGCGAAGGTGGTGGCGCGCAGTCCGGTCACTTCGACCCAGCCTTTGACCGCTACTAGTCCGTCCTTGGCATCAATGCCCACGGCTATTTTTTCCCCGTGCTCTTGCACCATGCGGGCGACGAATGCTTCGTCGGACGTTGCCTTGGTCCCGAGAATTACCCGGCTGGCTCCCGCGGCAAGCGCGGCTTGGACTGTCTCTGCGTCGCGCAATCCGCCTCCAAATTGGATTTTTAGCCCGATTTCGGCGATACGGTGCAAAATGGGCAGGTTACGTGGCGATCCGTCAAAGGCACCGTCAAGATCGACGACGTGAATCCAAGCTGCGCCGGTTGAGGAAAAGGCCCGCGCGGGCTCCGTTGGATCGGGGAAATAGGTGGTGACTTGGTCGGCAAGGCCCTGCTTGAGACGGACACACTGCCCGTTTTTGATGTCGATTGCCGGATAAATAATCATGATGGAAAAACGCGGGAAGGGTTCAGGCGGAGGCGGTCGAGGATTGGGATTTTACGATGGGAGGTGTGGTGCCGCTGACGACGGCGGCGTTGAGGATGACTTCCTTTGCCTCCGGGTGCTGGGGAAGGGAGTACATGGTGTCGAGCATCAGTCTTTCAAGGATGTTACGCAGACCGCGCGCGCCGGTTTTTAGCGCGATGGCCTTTTTGGCGATGGCACTGATGCCGTCGGGGGTGAAGGTGAGTTTCACGCCCTCCATTGCGAGTAGTTTGCGGTATTGTTTGGTGAGGGAATTTCGGGTGTTGAGCAGCACGCTTTCCAATTCCTGCTGGGTGAGTTCGCTGAGGACGGAGACAACCGGGAGGCGCCCGACAAATTCGGGAATGAGACCGAAGTTGAACAGATCCTCGGGTTGTAAATTGGCCATGATTTGCTCTGCAGTGAGAGGCTCACCTGCCGCGCTGGCGGAGGTGTCAAATCCGAGAAAGCGGTTGCCGATGCGGCGTCCGACAATCTCGTCCAACCCGACAAAGGCCCCGCCGCAGATGAAGAGAATGTTGGAGGTGTCGACCTGGATGTATTGTTGCTCAGGGTGCTTGCGGCCGCCTTGTGGCGGGACGTTGCAGACGGTGCCCTCAATGATTTTGAGCAGGGCATGCTGAACGCCCTGGCCCAAGTTGCGCGAGACATGGGGTGAGTCGCCTTTGAGAGCAAGTTTGTCGATCTCGTCGATGTAGATGATGCCGGTTTCGGCGCGTTTGACGTTGAAGTCCGCCGCTTGCAGGAGCCGGAGTACGATGGTCTCGACGTCTTCGCCAACGTAGCCGGCTTCCGTCAATGAAGTGGCGTCGGCAATGGCAAAGGGTACGTCCAGCGTGCGGGCAAGGGTGCGGGCGAGCAGGGTTTTCCCGCTGCCAGTGGGACCGAGGAGGAGGATGTTGGATTTTTCCACCTCAACGTCATTGAGGTCGTCACCGAATTGCTCCGGGACTTGTTCGCCGTGAAGTTTGGCGTTGAGCCGTTTGTAATGGTTGTAAACGGCGACGGAGAGGACTTTCTTGGCTTGCTCCTGCCCGATGACATAGGCGTCGAGCACCCTTTGAATTTGGGCGGGCGGGATGAGTTTGAACGGCTGGGAATCTTCCTCCTGCGATTTTTCCTCTACCGTCAGCTTGGTTTCGGCAGCGGGAATCCCGGGTTGATCTTTGGACGTTTGATGGGAAATGCCTGCGCCCCCAAGCAGCTGGGCGCAGGTTTCGATGCATTCATTGCAAATGTTCACTCCGTCGGGCCCTGCGATCATTCGTTCAACGAGGTGGTTGGGACGTCCGCAAAAGGAGCAATAGGTGGTCTTGGAAGCCGATTTTGCCATTGGTGAATAGTGCGGATGAGGAAGGCGGTTTTGGCAATCGGGAAAATTGAAATCCAAGGCGCGGCGCAGCCAAAGCGCATCGCATAAAAATGCCCCTGCACCAAAAGGTCAGGGGCGTTTGGGAGGAATTTTTTCTCGGGCGTATCTTAACGAGCGGGCGGCCCGCTGTTGGCGCCGCCTTGATTCCCGCCGCCGGATTCGGCCGCGGAGATTGTCACTGTGCTGTTTGCGGTGGTTTGTCTTCCGCCGGCCATGGGTGGCCCGAAGTCGGCGCCGTTTTTCTGCATTTCCGAGCGTAGCTCGGTAAAGAATGTCGAACGTTGCTCGGTAGTCAGACTGTCAACTTGTTGGCGGAATTGTTGCATTTCCTCCCGGCTGGGCGGCTGTCCAGAGGCCCGGCGTGCGATCATTTCGGCGGCGATGGTCTTGGCGTTCAAGCCCCCGATGGTGCGTGCCTCTGCTTCTTGGGCGGACAATTGCACGGGTTGAGGGGAAATGGACATCGGCTCGCCGGTATTGGCCACCATGCGAAGCTGGAGTGGAATGCCATCGAGGCGAACCACCACGCTGCGGGCGGGAGGATTAGCGCTTTCCACGTACCAGCGGGCTTTGCGGTCACGGACTCTCACCCAGTGGGATTCTTTGGTTTCGGGATTGGTCAGGCTAACCTCGAGATTGGGGCCACTGCCGATCATGCCGTTTAGAGTAAGCGGGGTGTAAGAGGTGCGTTGCTGGACCACCTGACCGGTTCTCTGGCGGTCTGCCTGCCAGTCCCGGCGGGCGGCGTTGTTTTGTCTGGGTGCGGGCTGTGCCTGCAGCAGTGGGGCGCAAACACCGCCGAGGACCAATAGGGAGGATAGGAGCACTTTGGTGTTCATGGCGGAATGGGAGAAACGAGAATTATTTAAAACCCCGGAATAAAAGGAAGGTCACGTCAAATTGTGGGAGATGCTGGATGATGTGTCGGAGTGGATATGCAAAAGGCCCCCATGTGAACGGGTGCCCTTGTAGTTCGAAGATGTGCATTCCGTTTTTTGTGGTCAGCCAGATATTCCTCGCTAATTGCACGCAGCGCAAAGGCAATGTTTTCAGCAGAAAGCCTGTCAATGGATGCGGGAAATCGGTGATGCCCTTCAGATCCGGCAGGCGGCTGGCCCTTCCTTGCTGGCGAAACAGCGTGTGTTCGCCAGCAGTCTTAACGATTTTACCGGGCGCTGCTCATGCTGCGGGGTGGCTTGATGCCATTGATTTCGCAGCCGAAATTGGGGCCTTCGCTAGTCCATTTTTGGAAGGTTTTTCCTTTGAGGCGGAGTTCTTCCTCGGTGATGGGAGAGAGCTTGAAGAGCGGAAGTTGTTCTTGGTTGTCAGCGGCGGAAGTGGTGGCGGATGTTTTTTTCTGCAACTGCACTTCTGCGGAAAATTTGCCGCCGGTGGCTTCTGCGAAAACAATTTGGACGCGGTAAGTTTTCCCTTTCTCCAGTTTGAACCAAGAGCCGAAATAGCGGGCACCTCCAAAAATGTCATTCAAGGTACCCCCTTGGGTGTAGGCTGCTTGCGGCTCCCATTCCTTGTCTGGTTTGAACCAGGTCTGCCGGCCATGTTCCGGCCAAAAAGCCCATAAAACGAGCCTCTGGTTGATGGCGATCATCATGGCATCATCGCCCATTCCGGCGAAGCGGTATTCGCCTGTTTCCGGCGGGCTGATCCAGCCTTCGTAGTATGCCAGCCAGCCGGGGGCTTGAATGATATCCTGGCAATTGAAGGCGCTGGTTGCCGTGGCGGCGTCCATGGGAGGGATGGCGATGTGGGAGGAGTAAAGTTTTTGGGGCGCTTGGAAGTATTGCTTGTCCATGTATTTTTTTTGGAAACGGCTGCGTTGCAGTCCGATTAGCGCTTCTTTCATTTCCTCGACCCGTTTGCGGCGATCAGAGAATTCAAAACGATCCCGTCCGTCGGCATTTTTTTTCAGGTCGTAAAGCGTGCCTTCAAGCATATTAGCTTGAAAAGTGAAGTTTCCCAAGGGGCTGAGGCTTACGAAGTTTTTCCCATTGCCGATGCCCACGCCTTGGCCGGTGCCGATGCCGCCGCCGGAGCCGCCACCGAGCCCTTTGGAGGAGCCGCCGGCGCTTTCCCCGGAAAGCAGGGAAAGATCGGTTTGCGGGATGTCGGGAAGTGCGATGCCGGAGCCGTTGGCGACGGTCAGCTTTTTGGGTTTACTGACCAAGCTCTTGGAATGCTTGGGTTGAATGCGGTGCTCAAATATTTTGGCGCGATCACCCTGTGTGCCTCCGCCCTGTCCGGAGGCGAAGGTGTTGTCCTCTTCCGGTTTGTCAGCGATCACAAAGGTTTTGATGACCCAAAAAATAGCCACCATGGCGAGAATGAGGTGGAGAAACAGGGAAATCAAAAAGCCATCACCCCCAAATTTTTGCCAAAAGCGGTGGGTCTTGGGAGGAATCTGGTCTTCCGCGATGGTCTCGGCGGATTGGTGCTCTTCCTGCAAAATATGGTCGGTGTCGGACATAAGATGTGTGAGTTCTTTGTATTTTGGTTCGGATCGAAGTATTGAAGGATACCTGTTTAGAGCCTATAACGGACAGCGCAGGCTTTTCTTAGAGGGGGAGTCACGTTTCACCAATCATTTTTAAAGGACTATTGATTAGTGTGTTGAACTGTTAGTTTTGGGCGGGTCCGACTTCGGCGTGTCTTGAGGGCGGGGTGCCATTGAAAAAAACGCCTTCGCGGGCGACAGACCGTGAAGGCCTGTGCGCCCGCGAAGGCGTTTTCATGCGACTTTTGACGTAATCAGGCGTCTTTTCTGTCCGGATCGGGGACGTTTTCTGGCTTGGCGGCAGTTCCCTGATAATTGCCCAAGAAGCCCGGCAGTTCTAGCCCGACGCTTTGCCCAACCTCGTGAAGCGGGATGGTGTTTTTGACCAGATCTTGGACGAAGTTGCTGACGCTGCCGCCATTGTTTCCTCCGCCCATGACAACCACCTTGTCGAAGCGAAGTCCCTTGATGGCATCGGTTTGCAGTTCGACAATGCGGGAAATTTGCTCGGTGATGAGCATTTGGTTGGCGTTTTTGACGTCACCGCCAGCCGAGGCTACCAAGCGGGTGAAGCCTTGCGCTTTGCTTTCGAGAATGGCCTGAGTGCCTTCCGCCTCGGCGACCAGTTTGGCGCGGATGCTGCGGCCCTCCCCTTCGCCGATCATGGCAATACCATCACCTTCCGCTTTTTTCTTGGTGACCACTGCGGCGGCTTCCCCTTGGGCGACGGCGGCGATACCATCCCCCTCGGCCTTTTTTTGGATGAGGAACGCGTCGGCTTCCCCCTTGGTTTTGCGGCGGGTGACTTCGGCGATGGCTTCCGCCTCGATTTCCTTTTTCCGCTTTTCGATGTCGGCCTTGGTGATGATGTCGGCCTCCAGCGTGGCTTTTTCCAATGTGGCGCGAGTCAGTTCGGCCTCCTTCTGGGCGAGGTAGCCCTCTTGCTCGGCCTGCGCGGTTTGCACCTTTTCGGCGACCACGGAGGTGCGGAGGGCCTCGGCTTCCTTGACCTTCAAGGCTGCGTTAGATTGGGCGACAAGGATTTTGGCCTGGTTTTCCCCTTGAATGGCGGCGGCGCGGGCCTCGGCGACGCGGATGGCTTGCTCGCGCTCGGCCTCGGCGCGCCCAGTTTCCCCTCGCTGGGTTTCCTGGGCAACCTTGATGTTGGCCTCGTTGATGGCGCGGGCGGCGGCCTCGCGGCCCAGCGCGTCAATGTAGCCGGAGGAATCGCGGATATCGGTGATGTTGGCGTTGATCATCTTCAGGCCCACCTTGTGGAGTTCGACGGCGACTCCCTTAGAAATGAGCATGACGAGTTTTTCGCGGTCGGCATTGATTTCCTCAATGGTCATGGAGGCGATGACGACGCGCATCTGGCCCATTATGATTTCGGAGGAGAGTATTTTGATTTCGTCCACGGTGCGCCCGAGCAAGCGGGTGGCGGCATTTTCCATGATGCCCGGCTCGGTGGAAATCCCGACCGTAAAGGATGCTGGCACATCGACGCGGATGTTCTGACTGGAGAGGGCTCCCTTAAGCGGCACATCGATACTCATCGGGTTGAGGCTCAGGTAGGCGTAATTTTGCACGATGGGGAGCACGAAGGCCGCGCCGCCGTGGTGGCATTTGCCCGATTGCCCGGCGCTCATCTTGGCACCGTAAACGACCAGAATGCGGTCGGGCGGGCACATCCGGTAGCGGGAAATAATGAATAGCAGCATGCCCAGCAGGAGGGCCAGCGCCAGTGCGATCCAGATTGCAGTTTGCATGGTTTTGGTGGTCTAGGGGTGAGTGGGTTTGAAGTTAAAGTGACTCCACAAGAAAAAGATTGTCGGCCAGCCGCTCCTTGACGCGGATGGCGTTGCCGGAGGAAATGGCGGTGTCTGCGTCAGTGATGACGTTGATGACTTCGTGACGGTTTTTAAAGGTGACTTGTGCCTGGCCGCCCGCTGCGCGCTTGGGAGGAATGGTGACGTAAACTGTGCCAGTGGCTCCGATTGCGTCGTTAAAGTTTACTGTGCCGTCGGACTGCAGCTTCATCAGGCTTTTTCCCATCAGGTAAACTGCGTAGAGCAGGATGACGCCGATGATGCTGCCACCGAGTCCGGCGACCAGGGCGTTGCTTGTGTGACTGTAGATGGCGGAGCCGCCGCCACCGAAGCCGAGGAAAAATCCGGTGATGGAGCGAGTGGAGAAAAGCGAGCCGTCGGCATGGATGTCCGAGCCCGCGTCAAGGTCCACCTCCAGCGCGTCGGTGAGCCCGCCTTGGTCGAGCCCCAGCACGGTCAGAAAAAGCAACCCGATCGTGATGACTCCCGCGACGATGCCGATGCCGGCGAAAATCTGCCCCGGCGTGTCGAGGGTATTCCACCATTCGGTTAGGCTGGAGAGAAAAGCGAGGGTAGTCATAACGAAAATAGGCTGATAGCGGACGGGGGAATTCCCGCAATGCTTTTGCGGTCAATTAGAAAAAAAGAACGGGAGTGTAACCTGCCGTGCTTTGGAGTGCGGGGGGATTTGCGCAAAGGAAATTTTCGGGGAAAGTCCCGGAGGGTGTGAGAGGTGTTTTTCTGGTTGCCTTGCCGGAGGGAAACGCCACCGTGCCACCTCCTTAAAACTTTCAAACCGCACAGAACATGTCCAGAGAAACCGTCATTATCGAATGCTCCGAAGCCCGCAAAGAGGGCAAATATCCTTCGCGCTACATGACCACGCGCAACAAGAAGACCATGCAGGAAAAGGTGGAGAAGATGAAATATAATCCCAGCTTGAAGCGCCGCACGCTGCACAAGGAAATCAAGGGATAATCTGGAGTTTGGAAATCAGTTTTCCTTCAGCCACCGGCGTAGCAGTCGGTGGTTTTTTATTGGCGGTGGCAGTGAGTCGAGGAGGGAGGCGCGGAGCGTCGGCCAGTCGGCGATTCCTTGCTCGAAGAGTCGCGCCTCGGACTCCCGCCGGGCGATCAGGCCGGTCTCGTTTTTCGCGGCCAGAGTTTTCATTCCCCGAATTTCCTCCGCGACCTGCAAGAGGTTTCCCTCGCGCAGCAGCCGCTGGATGTTGGCCATGCCCTGACGACGGTCCGATTTTTCCTCTCCGCGGGTTTTGCTTTTGAGCGAAGCGCCCCGGTTGAAGACGAGGGAAACGAGTGCTCCGGCCGCGTCGGGAGGCAGGTGCAGCGTTTCGGGAAAAATGCGAACCGTCTCGCCGACAACGTGCGGCAGCGTGCGGGCGAGAAAAATTGCCTCCGCCAGTGGAAGGGAAATTGTCACCTTTTCGCGCCGGGGGAATCCCGTTCTGGCTGCGTCCCCGCGCAGGCCCGCGAGCTGGCAGAGGGAAAAAACCTGGCGCGGTGGCAGATGCCGCCACAGGGCGTTGCGAATATCGGCGGCGGAATGCTGGCCTAGGTCGAAACCGATGCCGACCGTCACTCCGCTGCGCTTGTTGCGCGGAAGGTGCCCGGTTTGCAGGAAACGGTCGTAGTAGTCCGGAGAGCCGATTTCGGCCCGGATGATCAGCTGCACTGACGCGCTGGAGAGGCGCAAGGTGCGTCCGTCGGCGAAACGGAACAGGTGCGCGGCAGGGTTCCCCCCTGGGGCGGACTCCGGGCCGGCGTAACGAACGGGGCGGGTCGCCTCGTACTGCCGCACTGCACATTCGTTGAGCCAGATCCTAGCTGTCTCCCAGTCCGCCGGCACCGGAGCGCACAACGACAGAGACGCGAGGGAAAACAAGACCATCCACATGCCGGGGCAGACTGACGGAGGAAATTTTTTCGCCAATGCTCTTTTGCGCAGGGAAAAGAAAATGGGGCTGCTCGTCGACTGGGCGGAGGAAGTGTGAGGGATCGGGGTGGAGGAGGGAAGTGGCCGGCGGGGTTAGTTGATCCGGTGCTCCATGCTGCGGATGAGGGCGGTGAGGAAGGCGTTGTTGCCGCCGAGCTCGGCGCAGAGTTGGAGGGAGCGTTCGGTGAGTTCGTGGGCCTTGGCGCGGGAGGCATCGAGACCGTGGAGGCGCGGGTAGGTGATCTTTTTGTTGTCGAGATCGGCGTTGACCGGCTTGCCCATGGTGGTGGCGTCGCTGGTGACGTCGAGAATGTCGTCGATCACTTGGAAGGCCAGGCCGACGTTTTTGCCGATTTCCTTTGCCTTTTCGACGGCATCGGCGGGCGCGTCGGTGAGGCGGACGCCCATGGTGATGCTGGCGGTGATGAGGGCGGCGGTTTTGTTGTGGTGGATGAAGTCGAGACGCTCGGCGGTGGCCTCGCCGCGTTCGCCGATGATGTCCTCGACTTGGCCGCCGATCAGTTTTTGGGAGCTGGCGGCGTCGCCGAGATGCTGGTGGTAGGCCTCGGCGAGAAGCCAGAGCGCGTGGGTGAGCAGGGCGTCGCCGGCGAGGAGCGCCATGGGCTCGTCAAACTGCTTGTGACAGGTCGGCTTGCCGCGGCGCAAATCGGAGTTGTCCATGCACGGCAGGTCGTCGTGAATCAGACTGTAGGTGTGGAGGCATTCCAAGGAAACGGCGGCGGGCAGCGGGTCGAGCGAG
>CALNBE010000094.1 GCA_937874455.1 uncultured Opitutia bacterium
GCTGGGAGGAATTAAAATTGCGGGTGCGGACGTGGTGGGTCATCGCCGCCGTCTTCGTGCTGGCGCTGGTCAGCCCGTCTTGGGCGGCGGTGGGGATTTTCGCCGCGGGCAGTTTCCTTGCGCTCAAAGAATACCTCACGCTGATCCCCACCCGACAGGCGGACCACCTGCCGCTGGTCTGGGCCTATCTGGCCATTCCCTTGCAATACTACTGGGTGGCGATGGGCTGGTACGGGATGTTTGCCATTTTCATTCCGATTTACGCTTTTTTGTTTATTCCTCTGCAAATGGTGATGGCGGGCGAAACGAAGGGGTTTTTGCACGCCGCCTCGACCCTGCAATGGGGGCTGATGATCACCGTTTACTGCCTGAGCCATGTGGCGTTCCTGCTCGTCCTGCCCGACACGGCCGTCGGCAGCCATCCGGGAAACGGGCCGCTGCTGGTCTTGTATCTGGTGCTGCTGACGCAGGCCAACGACGTGTTTCAATTCCTTTGGGGAAAAGCGCTGGGGCGCCAAAAGATCGTCCCCAAAGTCAGCCCGGGGAAAACCGTGGCGGGCTTCGTCGGCGGCGTGGCCACCACCACGCTGCTCGGCGGCGCGCTCGGCCCGTGGTTCACGCCGATGACTTGGAGCTGCTCGCTGGTCGCGGGGTTGCTGATCGGCCTCGCGGGTTTTGTCGGCGACGTGGTGATCTCCGCGCTCAAACGCGACATTGGAGTCAAGGACAGCGGACGCCTGCTGCCTGGCCACGGCGGCATCCTCGACCGGCTCGACTCGCTCACCTACACCGCGCCGCTCTTTTTCCATTTCCTCCGCCACTGGTACTACTGAGCGGAGCAAAATTTCCTCCGAGCCATGTCCTGTTTCCTTCGCCTCCTCTTCGTCACCGGACTCGCCTATCCGGTCACGCTGTTTTGGCTGGTTTTTCATCGTGAGCGCATCCCGAAGAAAGGCCCGGCCATTCTCGTGGCCAATCACAACAGCCACCTCGACATTCTGGTGCTGCTGGCGCTTTTTCCTTTTTCCCAGGCGCTTGCGGTGCGGCCGGCTGCGGCGGCGGACTATTTTCTCCGCAACCGTTTTCTCTCCTGGTTTGCCCTGCGGATGGTGGGCATTGTGCCGGTGGAGCGGGAGAAAGTTTCCCGCGACACCGACCCGCTTGCGGGCTGCCACCAAGTGCTGGCGGAAGGGAAAATCCTGGTGCTTTTTCCCGAAGGCACACGCGGCGAACCGGAGCAGCTTTCCGCAGTGAAGTCCGGCGTTTGGCACTTGGCGCGCCGCCATTCCGGCATCCTGGTGATCCCGATTTACCTGCACGGACTGGGCCGATCGATGGGCCGCGGCC
>CALNBE010000095.1 GCA_937874455.1 uncultured Opitutia bacterium
CCCGCCTCTCCCGCCATTTAAACAGCCCCGCAGCCATCTGCGCGGCGCTTCACCCGGCAGTTCTCGGAGTTAAATCAATTTCTCCCGCCTCATCCACGATGTGATTTCCTCGCGCTCCACCGGGAGGAGCTTGGGCATGGCTTTCACCAGAAAATCGCGAAGCTGGATTTTTTCCTTATCCCCCGGAAACCAGTCATCCGCAAAAACCGAATCCTTCCAAGACCAGCCCTTTTTCAAGGCATTCACAATCACATCACCCACCGCCCGATAGTGATTGGCCGCATAAACCGTAACCCCTTCGGGAACCCGCACGCCCCGTTCCTTCAACACCTCAGTGCAGTCAAAAATTCCTTCCGAGCCAAAAATCGTATTGGTCGAAACATAATCCTTCCCGGCCACCCGAAAACGCTCGGGGTAAAGCAAGGTGCCGCCGATATGCCAATCCCCCGTCCCCTCCGTCGAGGGAATGTTGAGCGCTGTGCCGCCCGTCAAATAGGCACTCATGGATGTCTGCGGAAATTTCAAAATGTCCTCCTGTTGAGCAGCATTGAGGTAAAACTCCCTTCACGCAACAGCGTCCTAACGAAAGTCAACCCAGGGCCAAGGGAATCTACCCCATACGGAGAGCATTGACTATTAAAAGGATATATCAAAGCATCACCTCGATGCACAACCCCGCTTTCCGGTCTGTCATGCGCCATTGGTCACACTGCCGCACCCGCGCACCTCAAGTGCCCGGAGCGATCTAGGGCTGGTTAATTGACCCGTCCGTCCTCCATTTCCGCCGCATCAATTTCTTCCCAGCGCATTCACCCGGCAGACCTGTTGATTGTTCATGAACCTTCTTTCTAATTTACGCCGTCCCAAATTCCTACTCGGCGGAGCAACCATCGTCTTGGCCATCATTGCCACCGTGCATTTTTCCTCCGGCCCCGCCATCCTCGTGGAATTCATCCCCAATCCCTTGGGCGGGAGCAGCACTGCTTTCTCCATCAACAACAAAGGACAAATTACTGGGGAAATGTCCGACGACGGAGAAAGCCACGCATTTCTCTGGTCGGCGCGCGATGGCTTCACCACGCTTCATGGCAACGAAAAACCGATTGCCGCGGCCACCGCCATCAACGAGCAGGGGCATTTTGCAGGCACTCTGGCCCGCACCAAATCCGGCACCCCGGCCGTGCTCTGTACCGCCCCCGACGAATGGCTGCGCATTGGCAGCCTCGGCGGCTCCGACATTCACCCCTGTGCCATCAACGAACAAGCCCAGGTCGTCGGCTGGGGCAAAACCACAACCCAAGAAGCCCAAGCCTTTTTTTGGTCCAAAGACAAAGGCTTCATCCTGCTCGGTGCCCTCGGAGGAAAAGAAAGCAAGGCTCTCGACATCAACAACCAGAGGCAGATCGTGGGCTACATTTCCTCCGCAACAGACGAGCGGCGCGCCTTTGTCTGGAACAGGGGAACCGGCTTCATCGATCTCAGTTCCTTCGGCGCCCACATCCAGCTTGCCGCCGCCATCAATGACACCGGGCATATCGCCGGAGAGGCATTGACTCCCGATGGCGAAACCCACGCCTTTTTTTGGGACAAGGAAAATGGCTTCACCAGCCTCGGCACCCTCGGCGGCCGTCATAGCTGCGCCACCGCCATCAACGAAAAAGGCCAGGTCGTCGGCTGCTCCGAAACCGCGACCGGTGCAACCCACGCCTTTTTCTGGTCGAGGGAAACAGGCATGATTGCCCTCGGCGCGCTCGCCGGACGCAACAGCCGGGCCAACGATCTCAACGACCACGGACAAGTCGTCGGCCACATCGAGCTGCCTCCGCCGTGGTGGGTGCGCACTTGGAACTGGATCAGCGAGAAAGCCGAATTCCCCCGCAGTTGCCGCCCACCCGAGCAGCTCAAATCCTTTCGCACCAGAGCCGTGCTTTGGACCATCCCGACAGTCGAAGCAGAATGATCCGCCTTACTATTTTTCTCAGAAATCATTTTCTCTGCAACATTCCCCCGCGGCTCCGGTAGAATTAAACCGAACAAACATATCATGAAAAAACTCTGTCTCTCCCTACTCACATTACTCACCTTGGGCTTTGCCTGCGTGGGCCTGCACGCCGCCGAGGAAGGCACACCCATGCGCGTCGAGGTCGTCGCCCGCAACGGCTACAGTCTGCATCTGGTCCACAAGTCACCCGAATTTCCAACCGAGATCAAAAGCCGGATGATCGACACCTTCTTCAAGGTTTATCCCAAGCTGTGCGCCGACTTTAACCCCGCCGCCACCAAAACCGTGGTCTTCGTCCTCGACGGCAACATCCCCCATCCGGCCTACGCCAGTCAGGGCCGCATCCACTTCAACGGCGACTGGATGCGCAAGGCTCCGGGCAACGACATCGACATCATCACCCACGAGACCATGCACCTCGTCCAAGCCTACCCCAACGGCAATCCCGGCTGGGTCACCGAGGGCATCGCCGATTACGTCCGCTACAAATACGGGGTCGATAACAAGAGCAACAATTGGTCCCTGCCCGCCTATTCCGACAAGCAACACTACACCAATGCCTATCGCGTCACCGCCCGCTTCTTCGATTGGCTCGAACAAAACGGCCACTCCGGTCTCGTGAAAAAACTCGACCAAACCATGCGCGCCCAAAAATACACCGACGCGTTCTGGAAGGAAACCACCGGCAAAACCGTTGACGAGCTCTGGGCCGACTACGCCAAGGCCAACAAGCCCGATGCCAAACCCGCATCTCCGTCTGCCACCCCCCGCATGCTCGCCGTCACCATCTCCAACGGAAATTATCAACTGGTCCAAGTTTTCCAGGAAAATTCCGTCTCCGACGCCCTGCGCGAAAAAATGGCCAAGACCTTTTTCGAGGTCTATCCTAAGCTCGCCGAAAAATTCAACCACCACACCGCGACCAAGGTGACTTTTTTCTTCAAAAACTTCGACGGCGTGGCCTACACCAACATGAGCAAGTCCGAGATCACCTTTAACACCAAGTGGATGGCCGAAAAACAGGGCAACGACATCGACGTCGTCACCCACGAACTCACCCACGTCATTCAGGCCTACCCCAACGCCCAGCCGCTCTGGGTCACCGAGGGCATCGCCGACTACGCCCGCTACGCCTTCGGCGTTGACAACAAAGGTGCGGGCTGGGCGCTGCCGGAATTCTCCCCCAGTCAAAAATACACCGACGCCTACCGCGTCACCGGACGCTTCTTTGCCTGGCTCGAACAAAACAAGGCCGACGACATCCTCGTCAAGGTGGACAAGGCCATGCGCGCCGGCACCTATTCCGACAATACCTGGAAGGAAATCACCGGTCAGACCATCGACGAACTCTGGGCCGACTACGCCAAAAATCCGCAGCTCAAGGCCCAGTAAAACCGCCGCTGCATCTCGGCCAAAAACGCGAAGGAAATTTCCTTCGCGTTTTTTATTTTCCCTCGATCCGCACACCGCGGATGGCCGCGCATGAACGCAAAGGAATTTTCCTTTGCATGCCAAAACACACGGAGCGGGGAAAATTAAAAATTGGCGCAGCCCCCAAGGAAACAGGAGACCCCGCAAATAAGCACGAATTTCCTCCGCACCTCAGCAAAACGCCCGTAGGCGCTCCCACATCGCATCGAGCGACTCCACCAGCACGCGCGTGTCCCCCAGCACCGGCATGAAGTTGTTGTCGCCATTCCACCGCGGCACGATGTGGCAGTGCAGGTGCTTTGGGATGCCCGCCCCCGCCGCCGCGCCAATGTTGAAGCCGATGTTGAAACCGTCCGGCTTCAGCGCCTTGGTCAGGATTTCCTGCCCGCGCACCAGCAAATCCATCAGCTCCGCCCTTTCCTCCGCCCCCAATTCGCCCAACGTCGCCACCGCGCGATACGGCACCACCAACAGGTGTCCGGCGTTGTAAGGAAAACGGTTGAGCACGATGTAGCCCGTTTTCCCCCGCAGCAGCAAATGGACGCTCTTGTCGTCCGCCGCTTTCGGAATATCCTCAAACACCGAGGTCCCGCCCAGCGGCTTCGGTGCCTCAATGTATTGCATTCGCCAATACGGGTGCAGGTGATTCATGGGAAAAATTAAGCATCAAGAATTCAAAATTACGAATGCGGAATTTTCCGCGAAGGAAAACCCTCGCGCTCCATTTTCGCGCATCTTTCCACGTTGCTCAACGATACCCGTTCGGGTGCGTGCTGTGCCAGCGCCAGGCGGTCTCAATGATTGATTCCACCGTGTCGAATTGCGGCTTCCAACCGAGAAATTCCCGCGCTCTGGTGGCGTCGGCGCACAACTCCGGCGGGTCGCCCGCGCGGCGCGGCGTAAATTCCACCGGGACTTTTTTCCCCGAGACTTTCTCCACCGCTTGGATGATTTCCAGCACACTGTAAGGACGCCCGGTGCCGAGGTTGAAATGCAACTCCGTGCCGGGTGCGCCAAGCTTGTCGAACGCCGCGATGTGCGCCCGCGCCAGATCGTCCACATGCACGTAGTCGCGCAGACAGGTGCCGTCCGGCGTGGGATAGTCGTTGCCGAAAATTTTCAACGTCGGCGCCAGTCCCAGCGCGGCGCGAATCACATTCGGAATCAGGTGCGTCTCCGGCGAATGATCCTCGCCAATCGTCCCGTCCACCGCGTCGCCACAGGCGTTGAAATAGCGAAACACCGAGTAGCTCAGCCCGTGCGCCTTCGCCAGCGACGCCAGCAGGTTTTCGCAATCCAGCTTGGTCTGCCCGTAGGGATTAATCGGAGCCTTCCGCACGTCCTCCGTGATCGGCATGGTGTCGGGCATGCCGTAAACCGCCGCAGTCGAGGAGAAGATGAATTTTTTCACATTTTCCTCCAGCATCGTCTCCAGCAACGCCAGGGTTTTCACCACGTTGTTTTTGTAATACTTGATCGGGTCGCTGACCGATTCGCCGACATTGATGAACGCCGCAAAATGCATCACCAAATCGATTTTTTCCTTCCGCAGCACCTGCCGCACAAAGGGCTGATCCGCCAGATCCCCCTGATAAAAAGGGATGTCCGACGCCACCGCCTGCCGGTGTCCGTAAATCAGACTGTCCAGCACCACCGGCCGATGCCCGGCGGCGACAATTTGCCTGACACAATGGCTACCGATATAGCCCGCGCCTCCAACGACGAGAATGTTCATAGCACCATCTAGCAAAAAAAACCCACGAGCGGGAAGCCGATTCCTCCGCGCCGGGCCACCCGGGATTCTCTAACAGTTTCACTTCATCAACCGCGCAATTTTCCTTTGCCCTCGCCAGCGGCCAGTCCCGGCGATTTTTCGCTTTTGAAATCCTCATTTTGATCTTTCCTCCGCGCCATGTCCGATCTCCAGGGGAAACACTTTGACACCGTCATTCTCGGCGCCGGCATGTCCGGTCTCGCCGCCGGAATCCGGCTGGCCTACTTCGGCCAAAAGGTGCTCATCCTCGAACGCCACAATGCCGCGGGCGGTCTCAACGGTTTTTACAGCATCGCCGGACGCAAATACGATGTCGGCCTGCATGCCATGACCAACTACGTGCCACCCGAAGCCAAGGGCACCCCGCTCGTCAAATTGCTCCGCCAGCTCCGCATCCGCCGCGAAGAACTCGACCTCGCCCCGCAACTGGGCTCCGCCATCCACTTCGCCGGAAAACGCATCCGCTTCGCCAACGATTTTTCCCTCCTCGAATCGGAAATCGCCCGCGAATTTCCCCGGCAAATCGACGCCTTCCGCCGCCTCGACCAGTTCATCCGCGACTTCCAAGAAACTGCCCTTTCCGCCGAGCCCGGCTCCGCCCGCACGGCTGTCGCCGCCCACATCGACGATCCCGTGTTGGCCGACCTGCTCCTCATCCCCGTCTCCTACTACGGCAGCGCGCGGGAAAACGACATGGATCTGCCCCAGTTCGCCATCATGTGGAAAAGCCTTTTCCACGAGGGCTTCGCCCGGCCCTACGAGGGCGTCCGCCAGATCGTCCGCGTCCTGCTCGACAAATACCGCGCCGCCGGGGGGCAAAGGAAAATGAAGTGCGGTGCCCGCCGTCTGCTCAACGACGGAAGGCGCGTCACCGGCATCGAACTCGACAACGGCGACACCATTACCGCCGACCAAATCCTCTCCAGCGCGGGCCTCGTCGAAACCCTCCGCCTCTGCGCCGATCAGCCCGACACCGTCGCCAGCGACAACATCGGCCAACTTTCCTTCGCCGAAACCATCACCGTGCTGAACCAAGACCCGCGGCGCGATTTCCACTGGCAGGACACCATCATTTTTTTCTGCGACAGCGACCGCTTCCACTACGAAACCGTCCGCGCCGACGGCTCCGTCGCCTCCCTCATCGACCCGCGCTCCGGCGTCATCTGCATCCCCAACAACTACGCCTACTCCGACCAGCGCACTTTGCCCGAGGGCTGGCTCCGCGTCACCGCCCGCGCCAGTTACTCCGGCTGGGAAAAACTTTCCTCCGCCGACTATGCCGCGGCCAAGGAAATCTGGCACACACATCTCAACCAGATCGCCCGCCGCCACCTGCCCGCCGTTGCCGACGACGCCTTCGCCCGAGCCGTCGTCGCCCAAGACATGTTCACACCGGGCACCGTCGAGCGTTTCACCGGGCATTTAGGCGGCGCCATTTACGGCGCGCCCCGCAAAAGCCGCGATGGTCGCACACCTCTTGGCAACCTTTTCATCTGCGGAACCGACCAGGGTTTCCTCGGCATTACCGGCGCCATGCTCTCCGGCATTTCCATGGCCAATCTCCATATTCTCGGAGGAAAATCCTGAGTCGGCTTCGCCGCCAATTCTTCGCTTTGCAGGAACAAAAGAGCCGCTACCCTGTTTTTTCCTTCCGAAGAAAACATACGCACTTTCCCATGAAAAAATCATTCTCCTCCTCTCGTCGGGACTTTATCAAAAACGCCGGTATCGCGGGTGGTCTGCTTCTCCTGCCTCCGAGCGTGCTCGGTCGCACTGACGAGCCTTCGGCCAACGGACGTCTCCGCGTCGCCGCCATCGGCGTCGGCGGACAGGGTTGGGGCGACCTGAACCGCGTCGCCAGCACCGGTGCCGACATTGTCGCCCTCTGCGACGTGGACTCTGACCGCCTCGCCCGCGCCCAAAAGGATTTCCCCAAGGCCAAGACCTTCGCCGACTACCGCGTCCTGTTCGACAAGATCGCCAAGGAAATCGACGCGGTCATCGTCTCCACCCCCGACCACACCCACTTCACCATCGCCATGACGGCGATGATGCACGGCAAACACGTTTACCTGCAAAAGCCGATGGCCCACACCATCGACCAATGCTTCCGCCTCGCCGAGGCTGCGGAGAAATACAAGGTCGTCACCCAGATGGGCAATCAGGGACACTCCGAGGACCACATCCGCCTCGCCAAGGAATGGTATGACGCCGGTCTCTTCGGCGAAGTTTCCGAAATCACCACTTGGACCAACCGCCCCGGCAACTGGTGGCCGCAGGGCATCAACTCCTTTCAAAGCCCCGATGCGCCGCGCGGCAAACGCGACGCCGATCCCTCCAAGATCGACTGGAACCTCTGGCTCGGCCCGGTCAAGGGTCCGGAAAAATACGTCCCCGGCCTCGCCCACTTCAACTGGCGCGGCTACTACGCCTTCGGCACCGGTGCCATCGGCGACATGGCCGTCCACATCTTTGACCCGGCCAACTACATCCTCGACCTCGGCTTCCCCACCAAGGTGGAAGTCGCCATCGACAATGGTGCCAAGCCAACCCCCGTCACCTACCCGAAGGGCAGCACCATCACCTACTACTACCCGGCCACCGACAAGCGCGGCCCGGTCAAACTCACCTGGAAGGACGGCGGCGACCACACCAAACCCGAGGCTCCCGCAGGGATTGAAAAACTTATCCCCGACGGCGGCAGCATCTTCCACGGCAAGGACGCCACCGCGGTCATCGGGGCCTGGGGCAATTCCTTCGAGGTCGCCGGCGGACGGGATCGCTTCAACGAGCTGCGCGAAAAAGCCCCCAAGCGCTACATCGAACGCATCAAGGGTGGCCACTACAAGAACTGGACCACCGCCATTCTTGAGGGCAAACAGGCCACCTCCCACTTCGGTTACGCCGCCCCCTTCACCGCCGCCATCCTGGTCGGCTCCATCGCCCAGCGCCTTGGCCGCACCGTGGAATGGGATCCCAAGACCCGGCAGTTCAAGGGTGACGCGGAAGCCAATGCCCTCATCAAGGCCGCGTCCGGACGGGAAGGTTTTCTCGTCTGATTTCCGGCTTCTGCCTTCT
>CALNBE010000096.1 GCA_937874455.1 uncultured Opitutia bacterium
GAGGACAAAAAGGCCCGCGACGCAGTCGAAACCCGCAACCAGCTCGACTCGCTCGTCTTCCAAGTGGACAAGCAAATCACCGAACTGGGCGACAAGATTCCCGCAGCGCAAAAGAGCGAACTAGAAACCCTCGTGGCCGACGGCAAAAAGCTGCTCGAAGACAAGGATGCCTCGCCCGACGCCCTCAAGGCCCATAAGGAAAAAATCGAAGCCGTCATGCAAACCATTGCTCAGGCCGTTTACAGCCAGGCCGGTGCCGCTGACGCCGCCGGATCCGACGCGGGCAGCACTGCGGGTGCCGACAATTCCTCCGCCAAAAAATCCAAGGACGACAACGTCGTGGACGCCGACTTCGAAGTCGTCGACGACGACAAAAAATAACCGTCCCGGAATAAAAACCACCGAGGGCACAGAGAACACAGAGCCTGTAAAAATGGCCCTCAACCAGATCCCCGGTGCCGTGGTGGACAGCGCGCTAAAAGTCCACTCGGCACTTGGCCCTGGGTTGCTAGAATCCGCTTACGAGGCTTGTCTTTGTCACGAACTCAAAAAGCGTGGCCTACCTTACGAACGACAGAAATCGCTTCCGATTATTTATGATGGGGAACAGATTGATGCTGGTTATCGCATTGATCTGCTCGTTGAACAAAAAGTGATCGTCGAATTAAAGGCTATTGAAGCCATTAATCCCATTCACAAAGCCCAGCTCCTTTCCTATCTCAAATTGTCGGGAGTCTCCATCGGTCTCCTGCTTAATTTCAATGTTCCACGCATGATTGATGGCATTGTCCGGCTCGCCAACTGACTTTCCCTCTGTGTTCTCTGTGACCTCCGTGGTTCCAACTCATCCTCCCTCTTTTTTTTAACTCACACCAATCCCAAAATGAAAATCACTCCTCTCGCAGATCGTGTCCTCGTCCAAGCCGTCGAGGAAAAGGAACAAATCAAGGGTGGCATCATCATCCCCGATTCCGCCAAAGAAAAACCGCAGGAATTCAAGGTCGTGGCCGTCGGCCCCGGCAAGCTGGACGACAACGGCAAGCGCCAGCCGCTCAAGGTCAAGGTCGGCGACATCGTCCTCACTTCCCAGTGGGGCGGCACCGAGGTTAAGCTCGACGACGTGGCCTACAAGCTCGTCAGCGAGGACGACCTGCTCGCCATCATCAAATAAGCGGTCTTTCCGCCCAAAACGAAAAAGCCCGGAGCAAATTTTCCTCCGGGCTTTTTCATGCACTGCCGCAAGGGAAACGACTCTTAAATTTCTCCCGCCTTAGAATCCTCCTTTTCCTCCGTGCCCGTTTTTTCCTCCGCAGCAACCCCACCGCGATGGCGGCCAGGATCCAGTTGGTTTTCCTCCGTGCCCGTTTTTTCCTCCGCAGCAACCCTCGGACGGGGCGGTTGGTAAAAAGTTTCATTAACAACCTCGTCGGATAAAATCGGCACACGGGGCCGGCCAAAAACCGAGGGGCTCAAAAACGGCCTTCCGGTATTTTGCACCACCTGCACCGCCCGGTCATCCCATAGCTCGATCATATCAAAGTCCTTGCCATTAGTCACCTCCAGCTCCGGCAAACCCTGCGCCGTCAGCCATTTTTTCACTGCGGGAATCAGCTCCGGTTTGGAGGCGCGGGCGGTGACAATTTTCACCGTCATTCCCTTGGAGAGCCAGTATTTCACGCGCCGCAACATCAACGGCACCGGTTTGCCGACATGGTCGTCGCCCTTCCAAGGACCGTCGCAGGCCAGCGTGCCATCGAGATCGACGCCGATCCACGGCTTCGCTTCCGGGCGCTGCGGTTTGTGCTCCGGCTGCCGCTCCTCCGGCAACGCCTCCTCCAGCTCCGGTTTTTTCCAACCAAAGAGTTTTTTCAAAAATCCTGTCATGCCTCGAAGGAAAATGGTGTGTGAAAACAAACGGCGGCCAGCATTCCGGCCACGCGATTGGCCCAGCAAAGGAACCAATCCGGCCTTGGCGAGTCTTTGCTTTGTGAAAGCCTTTCTTCCGCCGCATTAACTGTTAGCCGATCCCATCCGTTTTATTGCTTAGTATCACGGAGCAAATTTGTCCAATGTGCTGTTTTAATCCCCTGTCATTCCTGTTTTGCTCACTCCAGACGAAAAATCAACATACCTCATGACCGCCCCCGACTCCCGCAAAACCAACTACCGTTGGACCATCTGCACCCTACTTTTCGTTGCCACCACGATCAACTATCTGGATCGGCAGGTGCTCTCGCTTACTTGGGCGGATTTTATCGCTCCGGAATTTCACTGGAGCAATAATGACTACGGCAATATCACCGCGCTTTTCTCCCTTTTCTATGCGATCAGCATGCTGTTCGCCGGACGCCTCATCGACTGGCTCGACACCAAGAAGGGATTCCTTTGGGCCATCGGCATCTGGTCGGTCGGCGCATGCATTCACGCCTATTGCGGCATCGCCACCTCGGGTATTTTGACCGGGCACTGGCTGGTCAGCTTCGAGGGCGCGCGGGAAATCATCGGCACGGTGGACAATGTCGCTAAGGTCACCTCGGTCAGCGTCTCCCTCTTTATCTTCGCCCGGCTGGTGCTGGCCATCGGTGAGGGCGGTAATTTCCCCGCCTCCATCAAGGCGGTGGCGGAATTTTTCCCGAAAAAAGACCGGGGCTTCGCCACCAGTATTTTCAACTCCGGCTGCACTATCGGAGCCTTGGCCGCGCCGCTGACCATTCCCGCCATCGCCTTTGCCTGGGGCTGGGAAATGGCCTTCATCATCATCGGCGGACTTGGCTTTCTTTGGATGGGATTCTGGGTCTTCATGTATAAGAAACCAGAACAGCACCCCAGGGTTAACGCCGCAGAACTGGCCTACATCCAGCAGGACCAGGATGAGTCCGCCGTTTCCTCCGGCGCGCCAAAGCGCAAGGTCTCCGTGCTCAACTGCCTGCGCTACCGCCAAACCTGGGCTTTCATCCTCGGCAAATTTCTCACCGACGGGGTTTGGTGGTTTTTCCTCTTCTGGATGCCCGCCTATCTGAGCGCGGTTTACGACATCAAGTCCTCCGACGCCGCCGGGCAGCTCGCGATTTTTGTCCTCTACGCCATCACCATGCTGGCGATTATCGGCGGCTGGTTGCCCACCTATTTCATCGAGAAAAAAGGCATGAATCCCTACGCAGGCCGGATGCGGGCCATGCTAATTTTCGCCTTCTTTCCTTTGCTCGCGCTGTTCGCGCAACCGCTGGGCACACTCAGCTACTGGTTCCCGGTAGTCATCATCGGCATCGCCGGAGCCGCCCACCAATCTTGGTCCGCCAACATTTTCACCACAGTCAGCGACATGTTCCCGAAACACGCCGTGGCCACTGTTACCGGCATCGGCGGCATGGCGGGCGGTTTCAGCTCGGTGATTTTCAACAAAAGCTCCGGCCTGCTTTTTGATTACGCCAAGGAAACGGAAATGACGCTCCTCCACTTCAAGGGCATCGAATCCGGCTACTTCATCATGTTCTGCTGCTGCGCCGTCGCCTATCTAATCGGCTGGATCGTGATGAAGACCTTGGTGCCGCGCTACGAGGTCATCACCAACCTCTAATCACAAAAGAAGATTGCCCGCGCCCGTCCGGCAGGGCAATCGACTCCCATGCGCAAAGAACGGATTCGCGACTACCGCCACGTCTCCTGGGACTGGAACGGCACCCTGCTCAACGACACTTGGCTCTGTCTCGAATGCCTGAACGCCGTCGCCGCCCAAGGCGGCTATCCGCCGATCGACCTTCCCCGCTACCGCGCGGTTTACGGCTTCCCGGTGCAAAGCATCTACGAGGCGCTCAACATGCCGACCGATCCCGAGAGCTTTCGCATCTCCAGCATCGCCTACATGGACGCCTATGAAAGCCGCCGGAGCGAATGCGGGCTCCATGCAGGCGCAAAGGAAATCCTCGACCGGCTCCATGCGGCGCAAATCCCCCAATCCATTTTCTCCGCCTACCCGCAGGATTTCCTCGAAGCCATCGTCCGCGAATACCAGCTCGGGCATTTCTTCGGCCAACTCAGCGGCAATGACAGCATCTTCACCAACAGCAAGGCCCACCGCGCCCGCGCCCACTTTTCCTCCCTCGGCGTTTCCTTTGACGACATCCTTTACTGCGGCGACACCACCCACGACGCTGAGGTTGCCCAGTCACTGGGCATCGACTGCGTCCTCGTCGCCAGCGGCCACCAAGCTCGCGAACGGCTCGAACCGCTGGGCGTCAAGGTCGTCGCCGACTTCGCCGAGCTGATCCGGCTTTTTTAAATTTTCCTCCCGCCAATTTCCCCTGCGTCAACCCCACATGCGGGGCGCGAAGGAAAATCCGCCCCGCCGTCTGCTATTTCTTCCAAACCAGCGTCCAAGTGGTCTTGCTGGCGTCGTCGTCGATCTGAAAAACCGCGCCATCCCGCAACGCTCGCCGCAAGGTTGATTCCGAATAAGGCCGCGTCTTGGGATCCTCTTTCTTTTGCTGCGCATTCAACGCCTCCCGCAGTTGGGCAAACAGCACCTTGGTTTCCGCGCGACCGGAATTCCCCACCTCCGCCGCCTCAAAAACCTTTGACGGATACTTGGTCTGCGGCAAACGTTCCCCTGCGACCGCCAGTTGCTTGGCCAGCAACTCCGAGGGCTTGCCAATTTTCCCCAACTGGCCGGCATCACCGCCTTTGACCAGCACGGCCTCGCCGTTCACCAGCCGAAATGTCGCGCTCAATTTTTGGAGCTTCACCTTATTCCCAAAGGAACTTCCTCCTGAAACCTGCGGTTTCAGCCCGGTCATTATCCCCGCCACCTCTCTGGGTGGCAGCAAAAGAAGAATTTCGCCGCCCGCCGCAGAATCTGCCGTCGCCGTGGCAATCGGTACCACCGCATAAGGCGCTTCCATGCTGAAACGTCCGGCATTTCCCATGCTGGCCACATAAGTTTCCACCGTCTTGCCATCGTAGGTTTTGGCATCGGCAGTCCAAGTTTTGGCCACCGAAGGCAGCGTTTTCTCCTTGCGGGACTGCGCAGGCAAAAACACCGGAGCACCCAAGCATACCAAGGCAAGCAACAAACGGCAGGTTTTCATACCCGCCAAGGAATGCTTTCTCCGTTCCGCGTCAATCCCACATCAATTCAAGCCCAGTCGCGTTGGTGCCACGCCAAAGCCCGAGCCACCCGCGCCGGGAAGAAAGGTCCGCGGTAAACCATCCCGGTGTAGATCTGCACCATTGAGGCACCTTCATCCATAAAACGTCCGGCATCCTCCACCTGACAGATTCCCCCGGACCCGATGATCGGCAGCCGCCCTTTGCTCTCCCGCGCCAGATAACGCACGATGCCGAGCGACTTCTCCAACAAAGGCCGCCCGCTCAATCCGCCGGTGCGTTCCGCGTCCGCCAGATAATCGGGCCGGGAAATGGTGGTGTTGGTCGCGACAATACCGTTGAACCCGCTCTCTTCCACAATACGCAAAATATCGTCGAGCTGGGTAAAGTTTAAATCCGGCGCAATTTTCAAAAGAAAAGGCAAAGGGGCAGTGTCGAGGCGCTGGGCCCGGTCCTGATTTTCCACCTGCAACGCCTTCAGCAAATCGACCAGATAATCCCGGCCCTGCAGCTCGCGTAAGCCAGGCGTGTTCGGACTGCTGATGTTCACCACCATGAAGTCCGCGTAATCCGCCAGCAATCGAAAGGAGCCAACGTAATCCAAGTGCGCCTCATCCAACGGAGTCACCTTTGATTTGCCAATGTTGATGCCCAGGGGAAAAGACCGTTTTCCCTTGCCCGGAGCAGCCGCCAGCCGACGGGCAATTTTCTCCGCGCCGGCATTGGGAAATCCGTAACGGTTCACCGCCGCCTCGTACTTCGGATAACGAAACACCCGCGGCTTTTCGTTACCCGGCTGCTCATGCAGGGTGATTGTGCCAATTTCCACATGGCCAAATCCCAGCGCGCCTGCAGCCGGCCAAGCCAGCGCGTTTTTGTCAAATCCCGCCGCCAAGCCCACCGCGTTCGGGAAATCCAACCCGAACAGGCGAACCCGCTGCGAGTGCCGCGGACGCAGATGATAGCGCTCCATGATCTGCGGCAGAAACGGCACAGCGTCCAACAGACGCAACGCGTTGAGTGCGTAATCATGAGCAGTTTCCGCATCCTTGGTAAAAAAGTAAGGACGCAGGATTTTTTCGTAAAGAAGGTCCATGCGAAGGCCGTTTTCTAGGCTCCACGCTCCCGTCTTGGCAACCGCCAAAAAATATCTCCGCGCCAACCCACCTCGTCGCTTGACAACGGTTTTCATTTTCCCATCCGGTTCCCGCGCTATGGCAAAGCCTTCCCCAAAACTTCTGTGGTGCATTATCCGCTTCGGCGACGACATGAACTGGTGGGTCAAGGAAATCAGTGACGACGTTCACTGGGACACCGACGGCTTGTCCATCATCGACCCCAAACAGATTTCTTACATCCTCGACCTGCTCGATCCGCTCCGGGAATACGGGCTCTCCACCGACTTGGTTGAGGAGGCCTTCATCCCCTTCCAAATCCAGCAAGCCAACCCCGACCAGACCGTCAAACTCGTCCGCGTCAATGAGTCCTTCTTCGAATCCGACGAAATGCTCTTCGGCCTGCCGGACATCGTGGACGAGGAAAAAGGGCCCTACGCCGAACTGATCGACCACATCACCCGCCTGCGCGTCAAATTCCTCAACGACAACATCGATTTCGAACAAAAGCTTACCATCGAAGAACTCGAGGAACAGGTGCGTGAGATGCAAAATCAAGCCTTCATGGAAGGCCGCGCCCTCCATGTATTCCAAGAAATTATCGACATCCTCGAATTTGTCCCCGCCGGCTATGAGTTGGCTGATGCCGATGAGGCCGCCGACAAGGATGACTCCGAAGGCGATGACGGCATCGATGTCGGCGATGACTTCGACTTGGATCCCGATGAAAAAATTGAGGAAGATGACACCATGCGCTGGGACGAGGGTGACGAGGAAGAGGAAGAAGAGGACGCTGCCCCGCATCGCGACGACGACGCCTACGACCTCGACGCCATGGATGAGGACGACGAGGACGACCGCAAATCCGCCCGCCGCAAAGCCCGTTGAGGTTTAATATTCCTCCTCGCCGATTTTTCCAGACCGTCCGCCCGGACGGTCTTTTTTTTCACCGAACCTTTTCCAGCCGGGAAATTTCCAGCGTGTATAACTGCCCTTGCTCCGCGCCGATCAACAATCGCTCCGCATCCAGAAAAGTGATCGCCTCCACTTGGGAACCTTCCACGGGAAAAGCCAGCCAACGATGCAGCACTGAACCTGCCAGCGGATTATCTCCCACCTCCGGCAGCAAAAAAAGCCACACGCTGTGATAGGTCAGCACAGCCAGCATCCTCCCGTCCGGCGACACCGCAGCATCCGTCACCAAACCCTGCGAATCAAAGGAAACGACCGGCTTGAACAGGCCCGATCCATCTTGCTGGCGCTCCAACCGGTAAAGCACCGCCCCGGTATCCGAATGCCGTTTGGTAAGCGCATGCCACTCACTCCTCCACCAGAAAATCGCCTCGCAATCAAACCGACGTTTCCCATCGGGGACTTCCTGCTGGTCAGCGTAACGCACCGGCATTTTCGTTGCCGCCACCCGCATATCCCGATACGGATCCGGCTCCGGGCAAATCCAAAGCGACAGATCACGGCGATGGCTACGATTGTTTCCCATGTCCGCCACCGTTAGGTTCCCCTTCCCGTCAAACGCCACAGCCTCCCAATCCGTATTTTTGGCACCTTGTAATTGAACCCCGGCAAACCCCGCACCAGCCCCGGCCGGCTGCACTACCGATCCGTCCGCCCGCAGCGCCACCACAACAGCATTGTTCCCGGAATCGCTGTGCGTCCAAACCACTCCCGGATAAAGGCGGCTGGCAGCAAAGCCCGAGCACTCCGGCACCAGCCGCCGGTCCAGCAACCCGACGGGCGTCATCGTCAGCCGTTCCGCCGTCGAGGTAGAAAGGTTTTCCATCGGCACACCGATCCCGGCCAATCCGTCCGCCGTCCGCTGCTCCGGACAGCCGCAGGCTACCAGCGCCAGCCAGCCAGCCAGTGCAGTTCTTCCCATCCAACAGATTCCACGACGAAACCCTTGCATGTCCGGGCAAGATGGGAGAAAAACGATTTCTGGCCATTTCTTTTCTGCCAGGAAAATCCCTAGTCACGACACACACCAAATGGCCCGCAAAAATTCCCGCGCACTCTGGTCTGAAAAAATCATCAAGGGAACCACCACTGGCCCAGTATCCCTGCCCGCCACAGGTCTGCGCAGTTTTTCCGGGCATGTGCTGGGCATCGACCCCAGCTTGCGCGGAAGCGGGCTTGCGGTGCTGGCCTTCAACAAAAACCTTCCACCGCGGCTCTGCGCCAGCCGCACCCTGCGGCTTAAGCCCTCGCTGACGATGGCCACCTGCCTCGGAGAAATCTACAAAGCCGTTGCCGACTACATTGAGGACTGGCCCATTACCCACGTGGCGCTGGAGCAGACTATCTATGTGCAAAATTACCAGACAGCAATGATCCTCGGCGCGGCCCGCGGTGCCGCCATAGCCGCCACCTCCGTGCTCGGCAAAC
>CALNBE010000097.1 GCA_937874455.1 uncultured Opitutia bacterium
AGGTGCAACACCGCCATGCGCACCGCAATGCCGTTGTGCACCTGCTCCAGGATCACCGAGCGCGGGCCGTCGGCGATTTCGCTTTCCACCTCGACACCGCGGTTGATCGGGCCGGGATGCATGATGATGGCATCGGGCTTCAGCCAGCCGGCGCGCTCGCGGTTCAGTCCGAACACACTGGTGTATTCGCCGAGCGAGGGAAAATGCGTGGTGGTCTGCCGTTCGTGCTGGATGCGCAGCAGCATCACCGCGTCGGCATCGCGCAAAGCCTCCTGCAGATCGTGCACCACCCGCACACCGGGATAGGTGGCAAAGGAATCCGGCACCAAGGTGGTCGGCCCGGCCAGCGTCACCTCCACCCCGAGTTTGGTCAGGCAATGGATGTTAGAACGGGCCACGCGGGAGAAAAGAATGTCGCCGAGAATCGTCACCCGCCGCCCCCGCAAATCCGCGCCAAAACGCTCGCGCAGGGTGAAGGCATCGAGCAGCGCCTGCGTCGGATGGGCGTGCGCGCCATCCCCGGCATTGACCACCGGGATGTCCAGCACCCGTGACAGATAAGCGGCCGCGCCCGCCGCGCTGTGCCGCATCACAATCATGTCGGCGTTGAGCGCCCGGATGTTCAGCGCGGTGTCGCGCAAAGTCTCGCCTTTCACCAAGCTGGAGGCGCTGCCGGTGATCGAGATCACGTCCGCACCGAGGCGTTTGGCCGAGACTTCAAATGCCGTTCTCGTCCGGGTGCTCGGCTCCAAAAACAAATTCACCACGGTGTGTCCGTGGAGCGAATCGTGCTTTTCCCGGCTGTTCAAAGTGGGTTTGAACACGTCGGCTTGGGTGAAAATGGTTTCTATCTCGGACTTGGCCAAGTCCTCAATGCTGATCAGGTCTTTGCGGGTCCAGGTGGTGGTCATGGAATGAAGGGCGCTTTGGGCACCTTGTGAACTTGGGTAAATTCCTTCGCGGAGCAACGAATAAAACGTCCGCCGCAACGGTACTTTTCCCAAAATTTCCTCCAAGAGCGTTGTTGCGCCGTGCCGCCATTTTCTGCAAAAAATCCCCCATGTCTCTTCCCCGTCGCGAATTCCTTGCCCTTTCCGCCACCGCTGGCACCAGCCTGCTCCTTTCCGCCTGCGCCGGCACCCCTTCTGCCGAAACGCTGCCCGCGTCAATGGCCGCCTGCCCCGCGCCCCATCCGCGCATCAAACTCGGCATGGCCACCTATTCCTACTGGCATTTCACCAAGGAGCGGCCCGAAATCACCACCGTCATCGACAAGGCCGCCGCGCTGGGGGTTGAGGGGGTCGATGTGCTGCACCGGCAGATGAGCAGCGAGGACAATGCCTATCTGCAAAACATCAAGCGCCACGCCTTTTGCAACGGCATCGACCTGATCTGCCTCTCGATGCACCAGAATTTTGTCTCCGCGGACCCCGACTACCGTCGGAAGCAAATCGACCACACGCTGGGCTGCATTGAGCTGGCCTACAAAATGGGCATCCCCTGCATGCGCATCAACGCGGGGCGCTGGAACACCCGCAAGAGCTTCGACGATCTGATGGCCCACCGCGGCGAAGAGCCGGTACCCGAGGGCGTCACCGAGGACGACGGTTTCAAATGGGCCATCGACGGCATTACCCAATGTCTCGGCAAGGCCGCCGAATGCGGCGTCACTCTGGGTTTAGAAAACCACTGGGGCCTCTCCGGCACGCCGGAGGGGATGCTCCGCATTTGCAACGCTGCCAACAGCCCCTGGCTGCGGCTGCTCGTTGACACCGGCAATTTCCTTGAGGATCCCTACAACAAGATCGAAAAAGTGCTGCCGCAAACCTGCTACGTGCAGGCCAAAACTTATCAGGGCGGTGGCGAATGGTACACGCTTGATCTCGACTACAAACGCATTTTCCAGCAGCTCCGCGCCGTCAACTATCAAGGCTACGTGGGCATCGAATTCGAAGGCAAAGCCCCGGCGGACGAGGCGGTGGCGCAAAGCGTGCAGTTGCTGCGCGAAGCGATGCGCGGCTGAGGAGCGGGGGAAATTTCCTCCGCGCTAGAAGCTGGCCAACCGCAGGCTCAGACCAAAGCTAAAGTCACTGTCCTCCCGCGCCCGCTCGCGGTGGCGGATGGAATATTCAATCGTCCACGAGTTGCCCAACCGCTGCCGCACCCCGTAATATTGTTCGGTCAGTTTGTCGATCTCCCGGTCGAAACGCCACTGACCGATCACGCTGAACTCGCTGTTCAAATTATATTCCCCGCCCCAGAAAAACTGGTTGGTGCGGTCCACATCGGTGATGTACTGGGAGCCGAACCACAACGACCAGCGGTCGCCGTCGCGCACCCGGATGCGCGAGGTAATTTCGTTCGAGTCCCAACTGTAGGGATCCAGACGATTGTAAACATCCAGTTGCAACCAGTAAACAGGAGAAAGTCCCAGCGCCAGATAAGTGTCCGAAAGAGTCCGCTCCCCCGCCCGTTCCGTGTCCCGAAAATCCTGATACACATTAAACCAGGCCAGATCCCGCGACCCGTAATCTTCCGCCCGCGTCTGCAGCACATTCTCCACGCCGACCCGCAACAGTTGCTGCGCCCACAAGTCGTCCGTGTCGCGGCGCTGGCCAAGATCAATGATCGGGGGATAGGGGGCAAAGGAACTCCGGTCGATGATGGGAATCCGGTCACCCCCCTTTTCCGCGGCGGGAATCCAACGATACTGCATCACCGGCCGCAACTGGTGCCGCAGTCCGCGAATTCCCCAAAACTCGTTCTGGTAATTCCACTGTCCCTGCGCCAGCAGTTGCATGTCAAAACCGACCTGCGGCAGCACTCTCGTATAAGCGTCCCCTCCATCGGATGGCTGAAAATACGTGGTTGAGCGCACCCCCGCCACCGGAGTGAAAGTGAACCAATCAACCGGCTTTACCGGACGGGTCAGCCCGTAGTAGACATCCATGCGCGGGCTTTCCATCTCCGTGCTCCCATCGGGCAAAAACGGCAGCTCATCCGAGCCTCTTTCCTCCAGATAAACAAGCGAGGCGCTGAAATGTTGGTAGATGCCCGTCTCGTAAAGTTCGACCGGATTAAGGTCAAAGCGCACCTCGGGCAACCGCTGCTGCACATCCTGAAAATCATTCGGCCGATACCGAGCAAAGAGCGAGGCATAGTAAAAATTATCGGGCCGCACCAATTCAAAGAAACTATCCGGGCGCTGGTCCGCATTGAACTCCCCCGGTCGAAAATCCCGCAGCACACTGGTGTCGCTCCAATAGTTGAACGAACTGGTCAGCTCCACCACATCCGCAATCCGCTGCTTGTGGTCCCACTGGACAAACCACCGGCTGGAGCCGATCGGGCTGTTATAATCATCAGTGCCGGGATCACCACGGTCCTTGATCCATCCCGCCTGAAAATCCCCAATCGTCCTGAAAGCCGGGTCATCCTTCGCCAGTTGATAGCGCAGAGCCGGGCCAATCAGCACACCTGACTTGGTGTAACCGTCGAGCAACAGGCCAGGATGCCAGTTTTCATCGGCCACAAAATACGTTGTCGTGCGCAGAAAAGCGCCCTGCTTTTTCTTGTACCCGGCATGCACCGTTGGCCGCACCGGAGGGATATCCAGGCCTCTTTGTTCGTAGGCCGGAAGGTAAAAAACCGGGATGCCCGCGATCCGCACCACAGCATCCTCCACTCGCACCAAGATGTCGTCCGGATCCACATCCGCGTCCTCGTGCTTTTCCACGGTGTAAGCAATCCGCCCAGCATCCACCGACAGTGACCAAAAATCCGGCTCCTGATAGTAAATAGTCACCCCCTGGAGCGTCGCCGTGGTCACCGTCAACCCGCCATCCACTTTCCTTTGCTCCGCCCGCATCGATTCCCAGATACCCCGGCGGCATCCCCATGCGCAACGCACCGGTGGATAGATTGGGATTCATTCCTTCCAATTCCTTTGCCAAGCTGGCATGAGCATCTCGAGCCACAATCCGAATGCCATCCATCTTGATTTTCGCCTCGCCTGGAATGTCCGCCTGCTGCCGCCGTTTGTCGTAAGTCAGCCGATCTGCCTCCAGCAACAAATTCCCCATCACGACCTCGCCCATGCGGGAGACATGGATCACGTCACCCTCGGCGGAGGAAAAAACCTCCTCGCCGGAGATGGTGATCTCACCACCCTCCCGCGCCGCCGCCAGCCGGTCCCGCAATCCCAGCGCATCCTCACTCACCCGGTCCGATTGCGCCAGTGAAAGATCCGCCCACGCCAAACCCGGCAGCAGAAAAACTGTCGCGACCTTCAGGCATTTCTTGGAGAAAAACACGCGGGGCAAGATGCTGGGAATCCGCTGTCTTTAGCAAATAGAAAATCGCCCGTGCATCGCGCTTCCTCCCGACTTTTGCGCTTGTTCCGCAGCCACCACCATCTACCTTGTTTGCGTTCACTCGGGGCGTGGCGTGCCTCATTTTCTTCCCGCTCCAACAACTCGTTGCCGTGATCATCACCCAATCCGAACTCGATTCCTTCATCCAGCCTGCGCAATCCCAGCCGCACCGTTTTCTGGGAATGCATCCCGCCACCCGCGCGGGGGAAAATGGGCTGGTAGTGCGGGCCTATCTCGATAACGCCGCCCAGTGCGCGGTGATCGATGCCCGTTCCCCCCGCAAAAAACCTTTCCCGCTCGAAAAACTCCACGGCAGCGGTTTTTTCGAGGGGTTCATTCCGGGAGCCACCAAAGCCTTCCCCTACCGTCTGTGCGTCACCCACTACGACGGCTCGGTCACGGAACAAGTCGATCCCTACGCCTTTCTCCCCACTCTGACCGAGGAGGATATCTACCTGATCAACGAGGGCACCGATCACCGCATCTACCAAAAACTCGGCGCCTTTGCCCGCATCCATCAGGAGGTGCCCGGCGTCTCCTTCGCAGTCTGGGCACCCAGTGCCCGTCGCGTTTCCGTGGTCGGCGATTTCAACAAATGGGACGGCCGCTACCACATGGCCCGCATGCTCGGCGCCTCCGGCATCTGGGAAATTTTCATCCCCGGTCTTGAAGCCGGCACCCGTTATAAATACGAAATCCTCGGTCCCGGCGATCCCACTCCTTTCCTCAAATCCGACCCCTACGCCGTCTATTTCGAGCCGCCACCCAACAATGCCAGCATCGTTTACGATCTCGCTGGTCACAATTGGGCTGACAGTCAATGGCTGAAAAATCGCGCGCGTACCGACTGGCAAAAGAAGCCCGTCTCCATTTACGAGCTGCACCTCGGCTCTTGGAAGCGCGTGCCCGCAGAGGAAAACCGTCCGCTCACCTACCGCGAACTGGCAGAGCAGCTCCCCCCCTACCTCCAAGAAATGGGATTCACCCATGTCGAATTCATGCCGCCCGCCGAACATCCTTTCGCCGGTTCTTGGGGCTATCAGGTCACCGGTTTTTTTGCGCCAACCCACCGTTTCGGCACACCGCATGACTTCATGCACCTCGTTGACGCCCTGCACCAAGCTGACATCGGGGTGATTATCGACTGGGTGCCCGCCCATTTCCCCCGCGACGCCTTTGCCCTCGCGGGTTTCGACGGCACTCATCTTTACGAGCACGCCGATCCGCGGCAGGGTGCCCATCTCGACTGGGGAACTTTGATCTTCAATTACGGGCGGCTGGAAGTGCGCGCCTTTCTCATTGCCAGTGCCCTCGCATGGTTCGACCGTTTTCACATCGACGGACTACGCGTCGACGCGGTCGCCTCCATGCTCTACCTTGATTACTCCCGCAAGGAGGGAGAATGGATTCCCAACAAATTCGGCGGCCGCGAAAACCTGGAGGCCATCGAATTCCTCCGCCGCACCAACGAGATCATCCACCACTACCATCCCGGCGCACTCACCATCGCGGAGGAATCCACTTCTTTTTCCGGCGTCACCCGCCCGGTCGCGGAGCACGGGCTCGGCTTTGACCTGAAGTGGAACATGGGCTGGATGCACGACACCATTAAATATTTCAGCCAGGATCCCTTGTTCCGCAAGTGGCACCACAACCAGCTCACCTTCGGCATGCTTTACCAGTATTCCGAAAAATTCGTCCAGGTTTTCTCCCACGACGAGGTGGTGCATGGCAAGGGTTCCATGCTAAACAAGATGCCCCAGCCGGACATCTCCGGCCGCGCCCGCAACCTCCGCGCCCTCTACGCCTTCATGTGGACCTGGCCGGGCAAAAAAACGCTCTTCATGGGCTCCGAGTTCGGCCAGTATGCCGAATGGAAATACGACGCCAGCCTCGACTGGCACCTGCTCGAATACCTCGACCACGAGGGCATCCGCCGGGTCGTGCGCGACCTCAACCAGCTTTACCGTGCTGATCCCTCGATCGCCGCGCTCGAACAACAGCCCGAGGGTTTTGAGTGGATCGAGGCCAACGACGCTGACAACAGCGTCTTCGCCTATCTCCGGCGCGGGGAAAACAACGCCTCCACTTGGATGATCGTCGCCAACTTCACCCCGGTCGAGCGCAGTTACCGCGTCGGCGTCCCGACTGCCGGTATCTGGGAGGAAATTCTCAACACCGATGCTATCGAATACGGCGGAGCAGGCGCGGGCAACTTCGGTCAGTCCACCGCAAAGGAAATCCCTTGGCGCAACCGGCCCTTCTCCCTCGACATCTGCCTGCCCAGCATGTCAGTCGTCATCTTCCGGCAAAACCAGTCTCGCACCACCACTCCCCCGAAGAAAAAGCGCCGATGACTGTTTCCTTTCCGTCGCCCTCCTTTCAAGCCTACGGCCAAACCGACCGCGGACTGGTGCGGCAACGAGGATGCCTTCCTTTGCGGCCCCGCGCGCATGGTGTTCGCTGTTGCTGACGGCTTGGGCGGCTTGCCCCACGGCGACCTCGCCAGCAGCACCGCAATAGAGGAACTGGCAAAGGAAACCCGCCAAGCAACCCCCGACACCCCTCTTCCCTGGGAAAATATTTTCCGCAAAATCAGCCGCCGGGTGTTTCGTTGCGCCGAAAGTCATGGCATCAACACCACCATTGGTACCACCCTCACCGCCGTGCAAATCCTCAAGGGGCGGAAACTCCGCATCGGCCACGTGGGCGACTCCGGGCTGTTTGTCTTCAGCAGCCAACACGCCATGCGCCTCACCACCGACCACACCCTGGCTCAGCAGGAGGTGTTGATCCACGGACAGGAAATTCTCCCCGATCTGCCCGAATTTTACTCACACACTCTCACCCGCTGCATCGGGCAGGAGGAAAAACTGCCCGTTGAAGTCCGTGACGTGCCAGCCCGCCGCGACGACCGGCTGCTGCTCTACTCCGACGGCGTGACCAAGACTTGGGAACTTCCAGAACTGCACCAAGCGGTCAACCGCGCGGCTTCCGCCCGAGGGCTGGTGGAGGAAATCATCACCCAGTCCAACCAGCGGGGCGGTCCGGACAACGTGACCGCCATCGCTATCTTTTTCTAAGCGACACCGGGCCTATCCAACCGGCACCACCTCGTGCAAATTAAAGGCGTCGTGCACTGCGCGCATCGCAGCCTCCGCCTTCTCAGGATCAACCGCGACGGAAATTTTGATCTCTGAAGTGGTGATCAACTCGCTGTTCACTCCTGCTGCAGCCAGCGCGTTGAACAGAATGCCTGCCACGCCCGGATGAGAAATCATGCCCACGCCGACAATGGAAATCTTGGCGACTTCCCCCGCCGCGCGCACCGAACCACATCCCATTTTTTTCAACAAGACCCCAATCACCTTTTCTGTGCGCTCAAACTGATCGGTGTTCACAGAGAAAGTCAGGTTGGCCCGTCCGCTGGTGCCCAGATTCTTGATGATCATGTCCACGCTCAGCCCAGCCTCACCCATTGCTTCGAACAACAAGGCAACTGCGGCGGCAGTATCGGGAATGTCACTGACAGTGACGCGCGTTTGCGAGCGGTCGAGCGCGACACCGCTAATCACGGCATCTTCCATGGTCTTGGCAATGGCTTTCACAATGGTTCCTGGTTTGTCGTTAAAGGAGGAGCGAACTTCAAATGGGACATTATACTTTTGGGCAAACTCAACCGAGCGCGCCTGCATCACTTTGGAACCGCTGGAGGCCAGCTCCAGCATTTCCTCGTAGGAAATTTCCGGCAATTTTCGTGCATTTAGCACAATGCGCGGGTCAGCGGTGTAAACTCCGTCCACGTCCGTGTAAATCTGGCAAATATCCGCCTTGATCGCCGCCGCCACCGCAATGGCAGTCAAATCCGATCCACCCCGGCCCAAAGTGGTGACATCATGATGCTCATCGACGCCCTGAAACCCGGCTACGATAACCACCCGGCCTTCGTTCAATCGGTCCAAGATATCACCGCCAGTGATGCGGGCGATGCGCGCCCGGGTGTGCAACGCGTCCGTGACAATTCCCGCTTGGCCACCGGTGCGGGAACAAGCCGGGACGCCGATCGCGTGCAACGCAATGCTAAGCAAGGCGATAGTTTCCTGCTCCCCCACCGCCAGCAGCACATCCATCTCCCTTTCATCAGGCGACGGATGCAGCGCTTTGGCCCGGGAAATCAGCTCATTGGTCACCCCGCTGCGGGCGGATACCACCACAACCATCTGGTGTCCTTGCTGCCAATTTTCCTTGA
>CALNBE010000098.1 GCA_937874455.1 uncultured Opitutia bacterium
GCCTCGCAAAGGAAATTTTTCTCCGTCGCCAGTTCCGCCGCCAGCCAGGCCAGTGCCGCGTTGGCGCGTTGGTGGGCGCCGCGCAAATTGGTCGCGGGGAAATTTTCCTTTGCGCCAAAACGCTCCCGCACCGAAAAAATCGGCGCGCCCCGCTCCGCCGCGATTTTCCGCAAAACTTTTTCCGCCGCCTCCGGCAGCAGGCTCAGGGCCACCGGGACGCCGGGTTTGATGATGCCGCCTTTTTCCGCCGCGATTTCCTCCAGCGTGCCGCCAAGGTATTCGGTGTGCTCCAGGCTGATCGAGGTGATCACGCTCACCCGCGGCGTGACGATGTTGGTCGCGTCGAGCCGCCCGCCCAGGCCGACTTCTAGGATACCGACATCGATTTTCTCCGTGGCAAATTCCTCGAAAGCCATCGCGGTCATAAATTCGAAAAACGACGGGTGCAGCTCCGCGTCCGCCGCCGCCAGCTTCCGGGCCACCGGCGCGAGCCGCGCGGTGTAGGTGCAAATTTTTTCCTCCGCCAACGGCATCCGGTTCACCTGCACACGCTCGCCGAGGCGGAGCAAATGCGGCGAGGTGTAGAGTCCGGTCTTGCAACCGTGCGCCCGGAAAACCGCCTCCAGCATCGCCGCGGTCGAGCCCTTGCCGTTGCTGCCCGCCAGCAGGAGCGAGGGAAATTTTTCCTCCGGATGCCCCAGCGCCGCCGCCAGCAACGCCATGCGCTCCACACCAAACCGCGTCCCCTGGTTTTTCAGGGAGCAAAGCCACTCCGCCGCTGACGCGTAGTCCATTTTCCTTCGCTCAATAATGCGAAACGATCCAAGCGATCAGCGTGCCGATGAACACCGCCCAACCCACCGCCTTGATGATTTCCGCGGTGCGGGTCGCGTCGATAAAGGGGATCGGCGTGGCCAGCTCAGAGTGACGGCGCTGAGTGTAGAAATGCAGAAAAATCAGGCGGAGAATGGCGATCAGCGCCAGCGCCCCCGCCCAGATCACTTTTTTATCGATATAGTAGTAGAGCAGCGGAATGAAGACGATCAGCACCAGCAGCCCGCCGACCGAGCCCCAGAGACGCACGTTAGAAAAGCCGTCGAAGAGTTTGACCTTTTCCTCCGAGGAGAGCGCCCGCCAGGCCCGCTCGTTTAGCACCTGCCCGACAAGCATGGTGAGCAGACAAACCAACAGGCCGATTAAAACCACGGTGTTCATGCCCTCCAGCAAGCCTGAGAGGAACGCTTCCGGCAAGCAGAAGAAATTTTCCCACGCAACGCAAAATTGCCATTGACCATTGAGACAGCGTGCTGTTTTTTCGGCAGCGCACTTCTGTGCAATCTTACCCAACAAACAACCCCTGTTCTCGTTATGCAAAAACGTCACATGACCATTGACGTCGCATCGCTGCCATTCCGGCACCTCGAAGCGACTTTTTCCCCCACTCGCCTCTGGCAATTCCTCCTGCTGGCATTTGCCTTTCTTCTCCCCGCCTCCGCCTCCGCCGTGTTGCACACCGACGGCAAGCAAATCAAGGATGATGCGGGCAATGTCGTTTTCCTCCGCGGCACCAACGCCGGCGGCTGGCTGGTGCAGGAAAGCTGGATGAACAACACCACCGCGGCATACGACAAGCAAACATGGGATATCCTCACCTCCCGCTTCGGAGTCTCCGGATGCAAGGAATTGCTCAAAACCTATCAGGACAACTACTGGACCACCCAGGACTTCGACAATGTCGCCGGTATGGGCGCCAATCTGCTCCGGTTGCCCTTTACTTACATGAACTTGCTGGGAGAGCACCGCAACAAATCCCTCGCCGAACTCAACAGCTCTCTGCTCGATTTCAGCCGTCTCGACTGGTTTGTCGCCCAAGCCGGCCAGCGCGGCATCTACGTCATCCTCGACCTTCACGGTGCCTTTGGCTCCCAAAACGGCATGGACCACTCCGGGGAACTCAACGACGGCTGGCAGCTCTACAACAGCAGTGAAAACAAGGCCAAAACCATCTGGCTCTGGCAGCAGTTCGCCAACCGGTACAAGGGCAACACCACCGTCGCCGGCTACGACATCCTCAACGAGCCAGGCGTCAAAGCGGCCAGCACCTACTCCGTCCAATGGGATTTCTATAACGACATTTACCACGCCATCCGCGCGATCGACGCCTCCCACATCATCATCATGGAATCCTGCTGGGGAGTGAACGATCTGCCCAGCCCGCAAACCTACGGCTGGACCAACGTCGTTTATGAATACCACACCTACCTTCCCTCGGGAGAAAATCCTGCGAACAAATCCGATGCCGACCTGATCAATTACTACACCAACCAATTTAGCCCCATCATCAACAGCAGCCACAACGTCCCCGCTTACATTGGGGAGTTCACCGGCTACGACAATGTGGCACTGTGGAAATTCCAACTCGAAACGCTGAACAGCAGTGGCCTCCACTACTCCACTTGGAATTACAAGGCCAAGCACAGCTCTTCCTGGGGCATCTACAACCACAACGCCAACGAGGCCAACATCACGTCCGATTCCTTCGAGACCATAAAGCAAAAATGGTCCTCCCGCACTGCGGACGGCTGGGTGCATCAAAAGATCTACGACGTGCTCAAAAACGGCTTCAACGGCAGCTCCGGGGCCCAGGCCCGTTTCTTCCAGCACGAAAACTACAATGGCTGGGAAGTGCAGCTCGGCATCGGCAATTACGACTACAATGAAATGGTTTACGCGCGGGGAATCCCCAATGACGCGCTCTCGGCAATCAAAGTGCCCCAAGGTCTGAAGGTCACGCTCTACGAGCACGCCGGCTTCGGCGGCTCCAGCGTCACCCTTTCCAGCGGCGAATATCCCAATCTCGACAGCGTTAATTTCAACAACCGCGCTTCCTCCATCAAAATCGCCTACGACAGTTCCTCTTCGGGAAACACCTCCGGCGGCGAATATTTCCTCGTCGCCCTCGCCAACCTCAAGGTGGTTTGCGCCGAGAACAATGGCGCCTCCACCCTCGTCGCCACCCGCGACACCTGCGGCGGCGCCTGGGAGACCTTCACCATTGTCAACAACGGCGACGGCTCCATCTCCTTCCGCTCCCATGCCAACGGGAAATATGTCACCGCCATCCTTGACGAGCAAAACCAGCTGCTGTCGCGCGCCAGCTCCATCGGCGACTGGGAACGGTTCAAGCTGGAGCACATCACCGGCGAGGACTACGCAATCAAGTCCCTCGCCAACAACAAATACGTCAAGGCCGATCTCGACAACGGCGGGAAGCTTTTTGCCATCGCCGACTCCGTCGCCGGAGCTTGGGAAGCCTTTTACGTAAAACCCGTCGGCACCCCCTATGACTCCAGCGGCACCCCCTGGCGACCCCAGCTGCTGCCCAATGGCGATTACTACCTCACCGCCATTGCCAACAAACGTGTGGTCTGCGCGGAGAACAACGGTGCCTCCACCCTCGCCGCCTCCCGCGACGATTGCAACGGCAAGTGGGAAACGTTCGAATTGATCAATAACGACGACGGCTCCATCTCTCTTCGCTCCCGCACCAACAGCAACTTTGTCATGGCCGACGTCCACGGCGGAGGAAACCTCATCCCTGTCGCCATCAACATCGGCGAATGGGAACGTTTTTTCCTAGAGAAGCAAGCCGACGGAACCTACGCCCTCCTCGCCAATGCCAACAACAAATATGTTCAGGCCAACCTTAACGCGAAAGAAAAACTCTACGCCGTTGCCGAGGCTGTCTACGGCGAATGGGAGGCCTTTGCCATCACCCCCGTCGGGCAGGACGACGGGCTGGAGCCGGTCGGCGTGACCGTTTACAGCAACGCCAACTACTCCGGCAATCAAGCCTCCCTCGGCCTAGGGGAATACAACATGTGGGACCTCGCCGCCGCGGGCATCAGCAACGACACCATCAGCTCGCTACGAGTGCCCAAAGGCTACCGGGTCACACTCTACAACAATATCGATTTCCGCGGACGCATCGCCGTCTTTTTCGAAGACACCTCCGACGTGGGGAGCTTCGACAACATGACGACCTCGCTCCGGGTGGAACGCGACAACGGCCAAGTCCTGTCCGAAGGCAACTACTACCTGCGCTCCCGCAGAAACTTCAAACTCGTCTGCGCCGAAATCGGCGGCTCCAACCAACTGATTGCCAACCGGGACGCGGTCCGCAACGGCGAGACTTTTGTTCTCACCAACAATAGCGACGGCACCATCGCCTTCCTCGCCAAATCCAACAACAAATACGTTTACGCCGACCTGAACACCGACAACCGGCTCATCCCCAACGGGAGCGGCATCGGAGGCTGGGAGCGGCTTTACATCGAGCGAGTCACCGCCGGGGAATTCGCCTTCAAATCCAAGGCCAATAACAAATACGTCCAAGCCAACATCGATAAGGGCGGCCGCGTCGGCGCCTACGCCGACAAAATCGGCGGCGCGTGGGAGGTCTTCGAGATCGGCGTGCCCTGATTTCTCCCACCAGCGGCAGACACCAGACACGACCGGGGCACATCCCCGGTCGTTTTACTTTTCTCCGCCCACCACCTTTTTCAACGGCTGACCCGCCACGCCAGTAAAGGTCATCCGCACCGGTTTGATTTTCCCTCGAGCGTCAAAATGCATCTCGTCGATGCAGGTGACGCGGGCGTTCGCCCCCGTTTCCCCCAGCGGACGGCGATGGTAAACAATGAACCACTTGTCCGCTCCCGGCACCTGGATCACCGAATGGTGCCCCGCCCCGGTCGCCACCTGCGGATCCTGTTGCAGGATTTTCCCCTCGCGCTTAAACGGCCCAAACGGTGAATCCGCCACCGCATAGGCCACCGAATAATCCGGCCCAGTCCAGCCGCCCTCCGACCACATAAAGTAATATTTTCCTCCGCGCATGAACATGAACGGCCCCTCCACGTAATGCTCCGGCGTGATTTCCTTAAAAACTTCCCCGCCCGGCAGCGGCTCGAAACCGGTGAAATCCTTGTTCAGCTTCGCGATGTTGCAATGCCGCCAGCCGCCGTAAATCAGGTAATGGCTGCCGTCCTTGTCCTTGAAAACAAACTGGTCGATCGGCTGCGCCCCGTTGTGAAATTTGTCCACCAGCGGCTTCCCCAAATGATCCTTGTACGGCCCTTCCGGACGCTCCGCCACCGCCACCCCGATGCCGCCGGGTTCCTTGTCGCTCTGAATGTCGTTCGCGCCGAAAAAGAGAAAATACCTTCCGTCCTTCTCCACCACACACGGCGCCCACACCGCCCGCTTCGCCCACTTGATCGCGCCAGTATCCACAATGCGCGGGTGCTTGGTCCAGTGCACCAAATCGGGCGACGAAAACGCATCCAGAAAAGTCTGCTGTCCGTACGGCGCGGAAAAGGTCGGGTAAATCCAGTACTTGTCGCCAAAGACAATTCCCTCCGGATCGGCATACCAGCCGGGAAACACCGGGTTGCCGACGGCGGAACTTTGCGGGGATTTCTCTTGCGCCGAGGCCAGGGGCAGGCTCGCGCAAACAACAAGCAGGAGGAGGAAATTTTTCACCACAACCAAAGAAACCCGCAAACCGCAGTCCAGTTCCCCCTTAAGGAGTCGTTGCAAAACTATTCATATTTTTGGAACTAAATTTAAATTAACTT
>CALNBE010000099.1 GCA_937874455.1 uncultured Opitutia bacterium
GCCGCCGCTGGTGCGCGAAGTCTTGGAGGAAATGCTGGAAACGGCCCTCGACCAGGTGCCGTCGCTCGACGGCGCGGTGCATGTCTGCCTGGATGTTTCCGGCTCCATGTCCTCGGCCCTCACTGGAGCCCGTCAGGGTGCCACGTCCAAGCTGAGTTGCATCGATGCGGCCGCGCTAATCGCCGCCGCCGTGCTCCGTCGCAATCCGCAGGCCCGCGTGCTGCCGTTCGCCGAAGAAGTGCGGCCGGTGACACTCCTGCCGGAGGCTGCTCTGCCGGAAAACAGCCGGAGGCTGTCCGCCCTGCTGGGCGGCGGCACCAGTTGCTCCGCGCCGCTGGCGCAGCTCAACCGCCAAGGCGCGCGCGGCGACTTGGTTTTTTACATCTCCGACGACCAGTCCTGGATCGATGTCGCCCGGAGCCGGGTCACTGCGACTGCGGAGGAATGGGCGCGCTTCAAGCAGCGCAATCCGCAAGCCCGGCTGGTCTGCCTCAACCTCCAACCCTACGGCACCGTGCAAGCCAGTGGCTCGCCGGACATCCTGAACCTTGGCGGTTTCTCCGACCACGTCTTCCGAATGGTCGCCGATTTCCTCCGCGGCGAAAAGTCCGAGGACTTGCTGGTCTCCCGCATTGAGTCGGTCGTTCTTTAAAAAAATACGGGGGGCGTCCCGCGTCCCCCTTTCCCTTTCACCTTTGGCACGAATGCCGGGGGAAACTACATCAAGCCATTGGTCGCGGGTTCGATCCCCGCCGTGCCGCGTGCGCGTAGCTCAGTGGTAGAGCAGTTGCCAACGAAGTTTCCTCCAATTTTTGTCGTGCCTCGTTCTTTGCACCTTTGGCCTGAATGCCGGAGGAAACTACAATTAGCCGGTTCGACTCCGGCCCCGTCCTGCAGGGGCGGTCCAGGCCTGCGGGAGGAATTTCCTCCGCCCGCCAGTTTCCTCTCCCTTGGTCATGCCATCTTTTTAAAACCTTTCGCCGAATGCCGCACGGGGACTACATTCCAAACAACACCACCCGTCCCCCGCAATTCTCGTCGGCGATCCTTTTTTCCTTTCCATGAAAACGCTCATCCTCGACGGCGGCGCCGGTGAAGGCGGTGGCCAAATCCTCCGCACCGCGCTGGCTCTCTCCTGCCTCACGGGCACGCCGTTCCGTCTCGACAACATTCGCGCCGGACGCCCCAAGCCGGGCCTGCTGCGCCAGCACCTCGCGGCCGTCCGCGCCGCAGGGGAAATTTCCCGCGCCCGGATCACCGGCGACGCACTGGGCACCTCCGCGCTGGAATTTCGTCCGGGAAAAATCGTCGGCGGCGATTACCATTTCACCGTCGGCTCGGCGGGCAGCGCCCTGCTGGTGCTGCAAACCGTACTGTTTCCTTTGCTCCACGCCGACACCCCCAGCACGCTCACGCTGGAGGGCGGCACGCACAATCCCTGGGCCCCGCCGTTTCCTTTCATCGAAAAATCCTTCCTGCCCCTGCTCCGGCAAATGGGTTTTTCCGTCGGGGTGGAATTGCGCCGCGCCGGGTTCTATCCTGCGGGCGGCGGCATCATCGCCGTCACCATCACGCCCGGAGGAAAACGCCGAACGCTCCAGATCGGGCCGCGCGGAGAAATTTCCTCCCGGCTCGCCACCGGTGTCGTGGACAACCTGCCGCGCCGCATCGCCGAAACCGAGGTGGCCCGCGTCCGGGAAAAACTCGAACTCGCGGAAAACGAAACGACGGTTGCAGAACTTGCGGACGCGCCCGGCCAGGGCAACGCGGTTTTCCTCGCCCTGCGCTCCCGCCGCGTCACCGAA
>CALNBE010000100.1 GCA_937874455.1 uncultured Opitutia bacterium
GCGTAATCAATGGAAATCGACGGCACCGCCGCCATCGCTTCGCGGGGAATACGCTTCACCGGTGTGTTCCCCTCCCGTCCATATTGCCCTTGCGCGTAGCAATTTTCCGCTGCCCGGGCCAGTTCCGGTGCGACCTGTTCCCCCAAGGCCAGCAGCGCGCTGACTTGAAAACAAAACATCCCCGAGTTCCACAAATACCGCCCCGAAGCCACGTATTCCTGCGCGGTCGGCGCATCGGGCTTTTCCACAAAACGCGCCACCCGGAAAACCCCGTCCGCCAGCCCCTCCGCCAGTTCCAGATAACCATAGCCCGTCTCCGGTCGCGTCGGCTGGATGCCAAAGGTCACCGCCTTGCCCGCCGCCGCCTGAACTTGCGCCGACCGCACCGCGCGGGCAAACGCCTCTTGATCCTGGATCACATGATCCGCCGCCAGCACCAGCATCACCGCCTCCGGGCCGTAAATTTCCCTCACCTGATGCGCCGCCAGCAAAACCGCCGCGCCCGTGTTGCGCGCGCAACCCTCCAGCAAAAAAGTCAGCTTCCCGGCCCGTTCGCCCAAATCATCGAGCGAAGGAAACAAGTAGTCTTGGTTGGTCACCACCAAGGCTTCCCCGGTGTCGGAAACCGCCCGTGCCCGGTCCACCGCCTGGGCCAGCAGACTCCCGCCCTCCGCCGTCAACTTGAGAAACGGCTTGGGGCGATCCGCCCGCGACTCCGGCCACAAACGCACTCCCGCACCACCGGACAACACTACTGGAATCAACATGGAAAGAAAGGTTTTGGGAAGAAAGACGGTGGTCGGAGGGCAGAGGTCGGAAACCGGAAAGCAGATTTCCTTTCAACACTAGGACGCGAAGGAAGCCCCAAGCTCACAAAGGAAAAAACATTCGTGCCGCTTCGTGTCCATTCGTGGTTCAAAACCTCACGCAGGGACGCAGAGCACACAGAGGAAAAAGGCCGGAAACTTGAAACCGGAGATCGGAGACCCGATACCGAAAGTACAATTCTTAATTTTTAATTTCTAATTCTTAATTTAAAAACTCTCCGCGCCTCTGCGTGAGCTTTTCCGTCCTCCGGCTTCCGTCTTCACCCCTGCCCCAAACAATTTGCCAGCGGGCGAACAGTTATCCGATCCGTCAACGCATATTCCCTGCTGCCCGGATAAACCACCCACAAGGCATCCAGTTTCGCATCTTTCAGCGCGATCTGCATGGACTTTGTCACGGTCGGCGCATCCGCCCGTTTGACTTCCACCCCGATCCGCCGTCCCCCGACTTCCATCAGCAAATCCAATTCACTCCCAGCATGCACCGCGTAAAACCAAGCATCCTGCGGCGTCAGTTCCCGCAAAAGATTTTCCACCACAAACCCCTCCCAAGAGGCACCCAGCTTGGGATGGTGCAGCAATTCCATCTCCGTGCGAATCCCCAGCAAAGTGTGCAGCAACCCGGTGTCCCGGAAATAGAGTTTGGGGGATTTGACCAGACGCTTCCCCAAGTTCGCATGCCAAGGCAACAAGCGGCGCACCAAAAAAGTTTGCTCCAAGGCATCCAAGTAGCTCCGCGCCGTGTTGGGCGCGATCCCCAGCGACGCCGCAATTTCCGACCCATTCCAAATCTGCCCGTGATAATGTGCCAGCATCCTCCAAAAACGGCCCATCAAAACGGGCGACATCCCAAAGCCCAGCGTCCCCAAGTCCCGCTCCAAAAAAGTGCTGACAAAATTTTTGCGCCACACCGCACTGCTCTCCTCGTCGGAGGCCAAAAAAGAGCGGGGGAAACCGCCCCGGTGCCACAGCGTATTTTTCTCATCATTCCCAACCTCGCTCCAACCAAAGCCCTGCATTTCGATGATCTCTACCCGCCCGGCCAATGATTCCGCCGCCTGCCGTTGCAGGGAGGGTGACGCGCTGCCCAAAATCAAAAATGTGGCCGGCTGCCCCGGTCGGTCCGCCAAAACCCGCAGCACAGGAAACAGTTCCGGCTGCCGTTGAGCCTCATCCAAAACCACCAATCCCCGCAAATCTTGCAGGGTGCTCATGGGATTTTCCAACAACCGCCAGGCAACCGGGTCTTCCAAATCAAAATAAGTTGCCGCATCCGCCGACAAAAACTCCCGCGCCAAGGTGGTTTTTCCACACTGACGCGGCCCCAACAAGGCCACAATCGGGACTCGCCGTAGTGCCTTGCTCACTTGGGAGTGATAACCCTCTCGCGCAATCATACTAGAAATCTTGCAACAAGGATGCCGATTTTCAAGTCAAAAGCCCGCCCGTTGAGAATTTTGACCACGGATTTCACGGATAATTGGGATAATTCCTGAAAACTTCCCTTCACCACAGAGGCCAGAGAAATCGGAAGGCAGAGAGCGGATTTTTTTAACACTAGGACGCAAAGGAAACACCAAGCACTCAAAGGAAATTCTTCAAAAAATATCTGCGTTTATCCGTGTCCATCTGTGGTTCAAAACCTCACTCATAGCCGCAAAGGAAAACCCGAAACCGAAAGTATAACTCTTAATTAAAAAGCTCCCTCCGCCTTCCCCGTCTACTAGCTTTCGCCCTCCGCCTTCCGATTTCCGACATCCGAATTTTTCAGTTCTCCGACAAGGCTCCTTCGTTGTGGCTGAAACCACCTTCCTTTAGGTGCAGATTGCGCCGGGCGATTTCCAAGTCCGAGGCAACCATTTCCTTCACCATCGTGTCCAGGTCGCAAGTGGGCGTCCAACCCAGCTTTTCCTTGGCCTTGGTAGGATCTCCGAGCAGCAATTCTACTTCCGTCGGACGAAAATAATCAGGCGAGACAGCCACCACCGTTTTGCCAGTCTTGGTGCAAATGCCCACTTCGTTGACGCCCTCGCCTTCCCAGCGCACGGTGATGCCGACTTCCGCAAAAGCCTTCTGCACGAAATCCCGGATCGGCGTGGTCACGCCAGTCGCCAGGACAAAATCCTCCGGTTTTTCCTGCTGTAAAATCCGCCACATGCCTTCCACATAATCCCGGGCATGACCCCAGTCGCGCTTGGCGTTCAGGTTGCCAAGGTAAACCGTGTCCTGCAAGCCGAGCGAAATCCGTGCCACTGCCCGGGTGATTTTTCGCGTCACGAAAGTTTCGCCGCGTCGCGGGCCTTCATGATTAAAGAGAATGCCGTTGCAGGC
>CALNBE010000101.1 GCA_937874455.1 uncultured Opitutia bacterium
CTATCTGACCGAGGCCCCGCAAAATTCCCTCCGCGTCACGCCGGAAAATGCCGCCTTCGCGGAGAAAATGGATGCCGCTGAAAACTTAATGCAGCGCTACCGCAACGCCCTCCGCGAACTCGCCAAATGAAGGAGCCGACTTGGATTTCCCGCGAAGAATGTCTCACCCTGCAAGAACTCCTGCTGGGACGTTTCGGCGGTCTCGCAGGGGTTCGTGACGAGGGACTGCTCGACTCCGCCCTCAACCGACCCCGCCATCTTTTCCTCTACGAAAAACCTTCCCTCTACGAGCTAGCGGCAGCCTATGCCTTTGGGATCATTAAAACCCATCCCTTTCTCGACGGCAACAAACGTTGCGGCTTCATCACCGCCGCCTTGTTTTTGGAAACAAACAACCGCACCTTCCATTCCTCCGAGGAAATGGTCGTCCTGCAAACCCGCGCCCTCGCCGCCGGCGAAATCTCCGAGGCCGACTACGCCGCCTGGCTCAAGGATGTCTCCAAGGCCCGGCGAAAAAAATCTGCCTAGCCGCAAAGGAAATTTTCCTCCGCACAAAAGAAAAACTCCTTTCCTCCACGTCCTCCTGTTCCAACCCCTTTCCTCCGCGCACAGGCAAAGGAAATTCCATCCCCGCGCCACATTCTTACCATTGACCCGACATGCTGCTGCGCACACACTGCGACCATTCCCCTGCCGTTGTGAGCGAGACCCCGCCATCACCTCCGTCCGCAGAAAATCCCGAGCCCATCCCTGCCCGGATGCTCAACGAATTCGTTTACTGCCCGCGCCTCTTTTACTACGAGCACGTCGAGGGCGTTTTCCTCCACAACGCCGACACCATTGAGGGCAAAGCCCAACACTCCCGGCTCGACTCCGGCAAAGGCGCGCTGCCCGCGCCGCAGGAAAAATCTTCGCCCGACGACGCGGAGGAAAATTCCTCCGACGATTCCGCCCCGCCCGAAACCATCCACGCCCGCTCCGTTTCCCTCGCCTCCGACGCACTCTGCGTCACCGCCAAACTCGACCTGGTCGAAGGCGAAACCAACCCCGACGGCACCACCTCCTT
>CALNBE010000102.1 GCA_937874455.1 uncultured Opitutia bacterium
GAGGGAGAATGGGCGCGAGCGGGTCCGGCGTTCCGTTACGCGCTGGGCCGCTCGCAAAATTTTTTGGTGGATGATGTCAAAGAACGGCGCGGGGGAAATTTCCTTTGCGCGAAAGGGGCGATGGGTCAGACGACGAAGCAGGGCTGGTCGATTTTTTCGTAGGTCTGGCCGAGGGCGGTGATGACGCGTTCGCCGCGGAGGGCGGAGGGGCCGAGGTCGATGAAGATGACTTGATCCTCGTCGTGGTGGATGTGGGCGCGGAGTTGTTCTTCGAACTGGGCTTTTTCGAGGCGGGTGAGGTCGCACTCGAAGACGGAAAACTGAAGGGGCCGGCCAAAGTCTCGACAGGTCTTAAAAACCCGGCGGAGGCGCTTGGGGTCGCAGATGTCGTAGGTGACGATGTAATTGCGGCGTTCGGCCATGGCGGCTAGCGGGTGAGGAAGGGGAGGTATTGCTCGATTTCGTCGGTGAGCACCTTGCCGAGGAGGCGGGCCTGGAGTTCGATGGCGCGACGGTAGCTGACTTTGTATCCGAATATGGGATGCGTGATGGCGTCGGCGAGGCGTTTCTCGTAAACTTTGAAAACGATTTTGCGGGCGGCGGGTTGGAGCCCGACGGCGCGCCCGGCCTGGACGAAGCTGTTTTGGTCGAGCATGCGGTTGTTGAAGAGGGTGAGGGCGGCGCTGTCGGCGACGATGGGGCGGAATTCCTCCATGAGATCGAGGGCGAGGGCGGGTTTGCCGTGGCGGGGTTGGTGGAGGAAACCGACGAAGGGGTCGAGCCCGCAGGCCTGGCAGGCGAGGGTGCAGTCTTTGGCGAGGAGGCTGTAGAGGAGGGAGAGGACGGCGTTGACGGGGTCGCGGGGCGGGCGGCGGTTGCGTTCGTTGAAGAAAAAAGCAAAGCGCGGTTCGGGGTCGTCGTGTTTTTCCGAGCGGAGCATGCCGGAGAAATTTTCGAAATAAACGCGGGCGGCGGTGCCCTCGATGCCGAGGAGGGTGACGGGGTCGTTGGCGGTGAGGGCGGAGGCGGCGAGCCATTTGAGGGCTTTGAGCGCGTGGCGCGGGGCCTCGATATGGTTTCTTTGGAGGAAGGTGCGCTGGTTGCGGATTTTGCCGTGGACGAAGAGTCGGGCGTGGAAGAGGGCTCGGGCAGGGTCGGCGGCGTGGGCAAATTGGGCGATGCGGGTGGTGACGTTGGGGAGGGCGTTGCCGCGGGTCATGCCGTAGAAGAAGCCGCCCATGGAAAAGTAGGTGACGGGGATGTCGTGCTTGCAGCAGGCTTGGATGGCGGAGGTGGACATTTGCACCGCGCCGAAGAGGGCGACGTGGTGGAGGTCGATGAGGCGGAAGGTGTCGATGATCTGGCCCTCGTTTTTGACGACGAGGGTTTCGCCTTTTTGGGCGACGTAAAACTTGGGGGAGTTGAGGTAGAGAGCGCGGGTTTCGTCGTTGGGCGCGATGAGGCGACGGACGGGTTGGTCGGGGCGGATTTGCGGGAAACGGATTTCAGGGATGAGGGCCCAAGTGTCGGGCGCGGCGTGGAGGAGGGAGGCGGGGCCGTCGGGGAGGATGTCGAGTTCGAGCTGGCTGGGGAGGGGATTTTCCTCCGCGGCGAGGCGGGCGAGCAGGCGGCTTTCGTCGGGCAGGCAGAGCGGGGCGAGGGAGCAGCGCGGGCACTTGGGGGAATTTTCGAGCGGCGGAGGAATCGACTGGAGAATCGCGGCGCGAGCTTCGGTGATTTTTTGATGAATCCAGGCAGTGTCGGCGT
>CALNBE010000103.1 GCA_937874455.1 uncultured Opitutia bacterium
GCAGATGCGCTCCACGGCCTTGTCAAAAACCTCCTGGCCGCGGACAATCTCGATTTCCAGGCGAAGGAAATACAGCGGCAACCGCCATTTTCGCGCGGGATCAATGCGCACCGCGTCCTTTTCCGTGGTGACAACAAATTCCGCGTCGCTGGCCATCGCCTCGTCAAACACGTCCACCAAATCCTCCTCGGAGAAACGATGGTGATCGAGAAAACGCTGGTTATATAGAATCTGCGCGCCGAACTGGCGGACAAAATCCTCGAAGCGCTCCGGCGTCGCAATGCCGCTGAAGGTCGCGACCCGCTTTCCTTTGAGGTAGTCGAGCGGCAGCATCACCAGCCCATCCAGCGAGCTGAGCAGCTTGGGCTTGTGGGCGCATTCGATGATTTCCACCGCGGGATGGTGCTTGTGGATCAGCGCCTCCAGCTCGTCACTCGGCGAACCGTCCGATTTGGTGAGAAACACGTAGGTGCCGCGTCGGACGTTTTCCACCGGCTCCCGTAAAATGCCACGCGGCAGTAGGCAACCGTTGCCAAAGGGATTGGTCTTGTCCACGAGGAGCAAATTGATCTGCCCGCGTAGCGGCAGGTATTGCATCCCGTCGTCGAGCAAAATGGTGTCGATGCGAAAACGCTTCAGTGCAAACGCCCCGGCCTCGACCCGGTTCCGGTGCACGATCACCACCATCCCCAGCGGGAGCAGATTGCGCGCCAGCATGTAAGGCTCGTCGCCCGCCTCGTCCGACTCCAACAGCAGGCGTTTTCCGTCGGAAACCACGCGTGGGTCGGGTTTTTTCCCCTGGGTCAGCCAGCGCCAAAATTTACGAAACAGCGGATCCGAACGGCTCTTGTACCCACGGCTCAAAATGGCCACCCGCCGCCCGCGCTCCGAGAGTACCCGCGCCATCTTCTCCGTCACCGGCGTTTTTCCGGTGCCGCCCACGGTAAGATTGCCCACCACCACCACCTTGCACCCCAACGGCGTGTCGTGCAGAATCCGGTTGTCGTAGAGGAAAAACCGCCCCTTTACTGCCAAGGTAAACGCGCGGGAAAGACCCTTGAGAAACGCCGCATACAACCGCACGGCTGGCGTGCGCGGGCCGCGGTCGTAGAGCACATCCGCCGTGAAATGGACAAAACGCTCGGCCTGAAGTTTGATGAGCTGCTGGAACCGCGGGAGAATCATGAAGGAAGAAACAACAAGCTGTAGCCGTAAAGGGATTGACGGGCAAGCGCGCGCGTCTGCTAATAGCCCTCTCCAACAAAAACAGGACATGCAAGTCAACATATTGCGGGCCAAAATCCTTCGCGCCGAAGTCACCGACGCGAAATTGCACTACGAGGGCAGTCTCGCCATCGACAGCGAAATCATGCAGCTGGTCGGCATTCTCCCCCACGAAAAAATTCTCGTCAGCAACATTTCCAATGGCGAACGCTTCGAGACCTACGCCATCCCCGCCCCCGCCGGCTCCCGCACGTTTTCCCTCAACGGTGCCACCGCTCACTTGGGCAAGCTGGGAGACTTGCTGGTCATCATGACTTTCACCTGGATCGAGGAAAAAGAGGCCACCGCCCACGAACCGCGGGTGGTGGTTTTCTCCGAGACCAATGATCGGATTCTCAAGCTGACCAATCCCGCCGCGCCCGCACTGGTCGCGTCCTTCCGGCAGTAAAATTTCCTCCGCGCCTCCTTTCGCTTCACTCACTCATACTCCTGATTTTTCACCATGAGCTACCGTCTCTACATTCCCGGTCCCATAACCGTGTCCGACGACACCTTTCGCGCCATGACGCAAGGCATGATCGGCCACCGTTCCAAGGACTTCGTCAAACTCTACGAGAGCGTCCAGCCCGGCCTGCAAAAGATCATGGCCACGCAGGACCCTGTTTACCTCAGCACCAGCAGCTCTTGGGGCGTCATGGAGGGTGCCATCCGCAATATCGTCGGCAAAAAAGTGCTCTGCTGCATGAACGGCGCTTTTTCCGACAAATGGCTCGACGTCGCCAAACGCTGCGGCAAGGAGGCCGTGGGCCTGAAATTCGACTGGGGAAAACCCGTCTGCCCCGATGCCGTCCGCAAGGAACTTTCCGCCGGGGGCTTTGACGCCATCACCCTCATCCACAGCGAAACCTCCACCGGCACTCTCAGCCCGCTCGCCGACATCATGCAAGTGGTGCGCGAATTTCCCGAGGTGATCAGCATCGTCGATACCGTCAGTTCCTTCACCACCGTCCCGGTGCTCAAGGACGAACTGGGCGTCGATGTGATGCTCTCCGGTTCGCAAAAAGCCCTCGCCCTGCCGCCGGGTCTCGCCCTGCTCTCCGTCAGCGAGCGCGCCCGCCAGCGCGCCGCCGCGCAAACCGACCGGGGTTACTATTTCGACTTCCTCGAATTTCAGGCCAACCACGAAAAGGGCATGACGCCCTCCACGCCGGCCATCAGCCTCATCTACGCGCTCCAGCACAAGGTCGCCCAAATCCTGGCCGAGGGCATCGAAAACCGCTACGCCCGCCACCTGCGCCTCAACGAAAAAGTCCGCGCCTGGGGCAAGGCCCGCGGGTTCTCCCTCTTCCCCGGCGAGCAATTCGGCACCCGCGGCCTCAACTGCTTTAACAACGACCGCGAGGTCAGCCTCGAAGCCGTCAACCAGGCCCTCAAGAGCCGCTTCAACCTCGTGATCGACGGCGGTTATGGGAAGCTGAAGGGGAAAACCTTCCGCATCTCCAACATGGGCGACGAGACCGACGCCACCATCGACGCCCTCATCGGTGCGCTCGACACGGTCTTCGGCGAGCTTGGTGCCTGAGCCGCAAAGGAAATTTCCTCCGCCAAAGGCAACCCCACCGGGTTGCCTTTTTCCATGCTCTTCATCGAGCAGGCACCTAACGCATCGACACCTCCAAAAGTTTTCAAACCACCGAGGAGCAATTGCAAACTTGCAAAAAGTGGCCGTAAGACTGGGACAGATTTCTGATTTTCCTTTGGCCGCAAAGCCTCAAAGGAAAACGCCGATTCCCGCATCGGGACCGTGCAGCGTTGAGAGCAAGTCAGCCACTACAGTGGAAGCAGAGCCCGTCCGAGCAGTCGCAATTTGTCGCCGCGCCGGATTTTTGGCCGGGTCCGCACGGTGTCGTAATCGAGTTCGCGGATTTTTTGCAAAATGGCCGTGCCGCCGAGCCAGGTGACGCGGATTTCCAAGCTGAGGGGAAAACGCAGCGAGCCGGGCAACGGGCGACCTTGGTCGAAAATTTCCTGAGTGCGCTCGACGTTGAAGCGGATGCACTCGCGCAGCGCCGGGGAAATTTCCTTTGCGCCAATTTCCTCCACTGTCGCGCCGCAACGCGTCAGATCCTCCAGCGGCAAATAAACGCGCCGGTCTTTTTTCCAGTCCACCGCCACGTCCTGCCAGAAGTTCGCCAGTTGGAGCGCGGTGCAGATCGCGTCCGATTGCGCGAAGCGTTCCGCGTCGTGGTAGCCGTGGAGCAAAAGCACCAGCCGCCCGACGGGATTGGCGCTGCGGCGGCAGTAGTCGAGCACTTCGGCAAAGTCCGCGTAACGCCGCTTGGTCACGTCCTGCGCGAAGGCCGAGGTCAGGTCGAGGCACAGTTGCGGGTCGATGGAAAAACGCCGGAGGGTGTCGCCGAGCGCGAGGAAAATCCAGGCCGTTTCCTCCGCCAGCGGTTTTCCTTCCGCCGCCGCGAGGCACTGCGTGTCCATCGTTTTGAGCGCGTCCAGCCGGGCCTCGACGGATTGCGCGTCGGGCAGGCCGTAGCCTTCGTCGGCAATGTCGTCGGCAGTGCGGGCAAAGGCATAAATCGCCGCGACATGGGGCCGGAGCCGCCGCGGGATCAGCCGGGCCACCGGAAAGTTTTCGTAATGGGTGCGCGCAAGTTGCGTGCAGCGGGCGTAGGATTCTGCGAGTGTCACCGTTAAAACACGCCGCAGCCAAAGGTTTTGCCGCGCGAGTGCAATGCCTTTGCGGCATGCGGGCCGCGCGAAGGAAAAATTCCCCCGCGAAAAAAATTCCTTTGCCCGGGCCTGACCGGAGAATCAAGTGGTTTTCTTCTTTTTGAAAAACCGCCGCCAGGTCAGCGCGAAGCCCGTCCAGACCAGCACGCAGCCGGCCAGCGAAATCAGAGCCGCGAGCAATTCTCCCCAAAAGCCAAAGGCCATTCCGGAATGCAGCCAGCGCATCCAGATTTTCCACCGACCGCCGCGGTTGATGTCCTCGAAAGTCTGGGTGAACAAAATTTCGCCCCGATACGGGTGCACAAACAACTCCGCGTAATCGTAAATCGGCAGCCACTCGCCCACCCCCAGCACCGTCATTTTCAACACGGCGGGCGGATCCTGCGGCGCGGGCAGCGTGAGGAGAAGCGAATCCCATTCCGGATAGGCGGCGGTGGCCGTCCGCACGGCGTTTTCCAGCACCAGCGGCGACGCCCCGGACTCCGGCGGGGCAATCACAAATTCCGGGGGCGGATTGGCGGAGGGGCGACCTTTTTTCTTCACCGGCGGCGGATCCCCCGCGAGTTTGAAAGTCCAGTCCGTCGCCCAGTCGTAGCCGAGAATTATCCCCGAGACGCACAAAACGAGCATCGGCAGCAGTGTCCAAAATCCAAACACATTGTGCCAGTTCCAGTCGCGGGTTTTTCCTTTTGCTCCGCGAATGAACCAGGCACCGGTCTTGAAGGCCCGCCATGTCCAGTGCCGGGGCCACCATAGCCAGATGCCGGAGAGCGAAAGGAAAACCATCGCGCCTGTCGCGATGCCCACCGCGTATTTCCCCCATACTTTTCCTCCGCCCGGCAGAGCCAGGTTGCGGTGAATTTCCACCAGCCCCATCGCCACTTGAAATGTCCAGAGATCGCCGGTGGACTTGATTTCCCCGGTGTAGGGATTCACCGCCACGGGGTCTTGATACCAGCCGTAGTTGAGCTGCACGGCCTGATCCGGTGCGGAGGAAATGGTCATGTACTTCGGCGACTTTTCCGGATTGTGCGCCCACACTTTGGCCAAAATTTCGTCGGCACTCAGCCGGAGGCCTTCGCCAACTTCCACCCGTCCGGCGGATTCCTCCGCGTGGTGGTGCGCTTCGTGCGCCAGAAAAAACAGCGCGGCAGTCAGGCAAACGACAAAGAGTATCACCCCGGCGAAAATGCCGATGGCGAGGTGCAGCCAAAAACAAATGCGGCGCAGGCGGTGGAAAAAGGTGGTGGCCATGAAATTTTGCGGGTCGGAAAAACGGAGGGTCGGAGGAAAAGGCGCGCGGGGATATTTTTCAATAAAAACAAGAGATTGAGTCTCCTTATCTTGAAAGTGTTCAGCAAGTTCCCCTTGCTCCGCCAAGAGAATCGCTTGCCTCGTGGCGGAAATTCGGCAGGTCTCTTTCCTTTTCCCCGTTGCACTGTCACATGATTTTGGAACCGAAAATTCTCGCCGAATTGGCCGCCCAATTTCCTTCGCATTCCTTTGCGCCGGAATCCCTGCGGGTGCAGCATCGGGGTCGCATGGCCAACGCGCTGGTTTTCCGCTACCGCGACGAAAAATACGACCTGACGATCAAAGATTTCCGCCCGTGCCCGTGGATTGTCGGGCAGACTTTCGGGCGCATCTGCATCCGCAAGGAATTTCGCGCGATGGATGCTTTGCAGGATTTGCCCTGCGTCACCCCGATGGTCCGGATGCTGTCCCCGCGCACTGTCGCCTACAGCTACATTCCGGGCCGGCCGCTCAATGCTTTTCACAAGGGAACCGATCCGCTGCCCGAGGCGTTTTTCCGGCGGATGGAGGAAATGGTGGCTGCGATGCACGCGCGGGGCATCGTCCACCTCGATCTGCGCAACATGGGCAACATCCTGTGCGGCGACGATGGCCAGCCCTACTTTATCGACTTCCAATCCTCGATGCGGCTGAAATGGATTCCGCGCCCCTTGCGCTGGCTGGTCCAGGGCGCCGACATTTCCGCAGTTTACAAGGCTTGGAACCGGCTGGGTGTCACGCCGCTGCCGCCGGAGAAAAAGGAATACCTCGAAGAGTTTAACCGCATCCGCAAATTCTGGGTGCTCAAGGGTTACCCGCTCAGCCACCTCTGGGCGCGCCTCCGCAACAAGCCGCGTCCGCCGCGTCCGTCCGCGGAGGAAAATTAAAAAATTTCCTTTGCCATGCGCATCGTCCTGCAACGCGTCCGCCGGGCTTCCGTCACGGTCGAAGGAAAAATCACCGGAGCCATCGGGCCGGGTTTGCTGCTGCTGCTCGGCGTGGGTGCCGACGACACCACCGCCGATGCCCAATGGCTGGTCGAGAAAATTGTCCGGTTGCGAATTTTCCCCGATGCGGAGGAAAAAATGAACCTGTCCCTGCTCGACTGCGACGGTGAGGCTCTGGTGGTGAGCCAGTTCACCCTTTTTGGCTCGCTGAAAAAGGGCAATCGGCCGTCCTTCAACCGCTCCGCTCCGCCCGAGCTGGCTCGGGAACTTTACGCCGAGTTTTGCCGCCAGCTTTCCGTCGCGCTGGGCAAACCCGTCCCGACCGGAATCTTCGGCGCCATGATGGAGGTCCAGCTGCTCAACGACGGGCCCGTCACCCTCATCCTCGACTCACACCAACGCGACTTCTAAGCCCGCCGCAAAAAATTTCCTCCGCGACCATGTCCCTCATCGACAGCCATTGCCACCTCGAATCCTTTGTCCGCCAGCAAAAGCTCGGCGACACTCTTGCTCGCGCCCAGGAAAACGGCGTGACGCAAATGATCTGCATCGGCACCGACATGGAGGACTGGCAGCTCTACCACGACCTCGCCCGCGACCGGTTCGCGCAGGGAGTGCTCGACCTCGACGCGACCGCCTGACCCCCCGCCCCTGCTGCCGGGTGATCCC
>CALNBE010000104.1 GCA_937874455.1 uncultured Opitutia bacterium
CATGCGCCTGCTCCACCGCCGTCTGCAAGACGTAGGCCGTCAGGCTGGATGCCCCAGCTGCTTTTGCCGCCTCTTGCAAAAGCAACTTAACTTCGGGCGACACCCTCAGGTGTATATGCGCGCGTTTGGCCGACATCGAAATCCTTTTGATTACGACCAAAAGAGGCCCAATCCCAAAAGTGTCAAGCGAAGGACCGCCTCCAAAACCAGGACGGATCGCGACACTCCCCATCCCCTAAAATCGCGATAAACAGAGCGGGTGCTTGAGATGGAGGTGTATTCTTCATCCTCGTTGCTTATTATTACCCCTAGCGGGGGAAAGGGGCGGCGATGAGCCCCTCGGCGTTCCAACGTGAATGCCGTTTTTCCACCTTCGCCGCGAGGGAACTGTCTGCGCCTCGTTGCTTCGGCGCTTGTCGCCTGCCAGTCATTTCCCTCCCGAAAGGCATTTCCTCTGTCTGCCCTTCCCCGCCGTCAACCGCGCGAGCCGGCCACCCCAAGACTAGGGCTGCGCGCTCCGCCGCATCCTAAAAATTTCCCTCGCGGGCCCGTCGTCGGGGTGCGCCGGTGGGCGTGATTGACCGCGGTTTTGTCCGCCTTGATTCACGATGGCGAGCGGCGACGACCGGAGCCGGGAGCCTGCGTGCGGGACTCCAAACTGCCGCATTTTCTTCCGGTGTTTTTCGCCTGTATCGTTGCGCGCCAGCGCAAGGGGAAAAGCGTCCTCCTGCAAAAAGGAATGCTCCGCATTCCTCTGCCGCAGCCAAGTTGACGTGGCAAGAGGGGTGTGCTGACACCTAAAACGCAACTCAATCTGCAAAACGCGCGGAGCTATTTCCGCGACCACCTCCGCACCGGAGATTACTACATGGAGGGGCAATCCGTGCCCGGTGCATGGCACGGCATCGCCGCCCAGAAACTCAGCCTCTCCGGCCAAGTCACCGCAAAAGATTTCCTTTCGCTATGCGAAGGAAAACACCCGCACACCGGAAAGCGCCTCACCCTCCGCCACAACACCACGCGCAAAAACGACACGCGTGTCGTGGCCAATCGCCGCATCTTTTATGACTTCACGATTAGCCCGCCCAAGTCCGTTTCCATCGTCGCACTTTACCAAGACAAACGCATTGCCACCATCCATGCTCAGGCGGCCAAAGTTATGATGGAGACGCTGGAAACTTTCGCCGAAACCCGTGTTCGCAAAAACGGCCAAAACAACACCCGCGCCACCAGCGGGTGCATCACCGCCCTCTTTCAGCACGAAACCAGCCGCGAGCTCGATCCGCATTTGCACACACACTGCATCGTTTTCAACGCCACCTTTGACCGCGAAGAAAATCAATGGAAAGCCCTTCACGCCTCCGGCATGTATCGCGCTCAGAAGCTCGCGGAAAACCTCTACTATCACGAACTCGCCAAGGGGCTAATTTCTCTTGGTTACGAAATCGAAAACACCCCCACCGGCTTTGAAATCAAAGGCGTCCCGCCATCCCTCCTCGCCAAGTTCTCCAAACGTCATCAGCAAATCGATCAAGAAACTGCGGCCCACATCCAACGCGAGGGGCTGCGCGGCAATGAAAAAGCCCTGCGCGCCCAGATCGCCCACGACAAGCGCCGCCGCAAAATCAAAAACCTTTCCCATGCCAGCGCGCTCCGGCAACGCTGGGAACAGGAAATGCTCCCCGATGAAAAGTCCTCACTAACCAAGCTCACGTCTTCCAAACTCCGCCGCTGGTTGCAACGGCCTGCCGCGCTTTCCGCCTCCTCTGCCCTGCGATGGGCGGAAGAACACCTCTTCGCTCGTCAGGCTGTGGTCCACGATCATGAGCTACTGGCCGCTGCCCTAGCCAAAGGGCTCGGAGGAAAATTTTCTCTCGCCGAACTGCAGCAATCCCTCGATCGCGCGGGCTATGTGCGCGAACACGATTCCCGCCGACTCACCACCCCGCAAACCCTCCTGCGCGAAACCGCTCTGTTAAATCTCGTCACATCGGGCATCGGACAGCACCCGCCGCTGGTTCCAAAATTTTCCTCCGCCGCCACCCTTTCCGCCGAGCAACATTCTGCCGTCCAAGGCATCCTCAATAGTCGCGACCTCGTGATGCTCTTTCGCGGCGGCGCGGGCACAGGAAAAAGTTTCACGCTCAAAGAAATCACCCGCGGCTTGCTTGCCACCGGCCACCCAGTGCAGGTGCTCGCGCCCCAGCATCAACAGGTCGAGGACTTGCGCCGCGACGGGCTGCCCACACCCGCCACCCTCGCCCGACAACTCGCCCAGTCCAAACTCGCTCCCGGTTCAGTGGTGATTCTCGACGAGGCCGGCCAGGTTGGCGGACAGGACTTGCTGGCCCTCTTGCAACAGGTGCAGTCCTGCGTTGGCCGGTTGATTCTCTCTGGAGATACCCGGCAGCATGGCGCGGTCGCCGCTTCCGACGGACTCCGGCTCCTCGAAACACACACTCCGCTAAAACCTTTCGAGCTGAAAACAATTCGCCGACAAAACCCCGAGGCCATGTCCGATCCTGATAGCCGGGCATTTGTGCGCGCTTATCGGGAGGCAGTGCGGGCCGCTGCTGACGGGGATATGGCAGCGTCTTTCGCGCAACTCGATGCACTCGGTTGCATTCAGGAGTTTTCCTCCGAAGACCGCCTCACCACCCTCGCCCATCGCTACTGTCAGGCATTGGATCGCAAAGAAAGCGTCCTAGCTCTGGCCCAAACTTGGCGGGAAGTCCGCGAAGCCAATGCGGCCATCCGCACCCAATTGCAGTCGCGAGAAAAACTCGGCAAAGAAACGCTGCTCTCCACTTGGCAACCGCTCGACCTGACCGAGGCGCAAAAACGGGATGCCCGCTTTTACCCCCAAGGATGCTCCGTGTTTTTCGTCCGCAACTACGGCCGCTTTCGCAAGGGCGACCGTTGCGAAATCGTGAGCGTCGCACCTCGTGGCATCTCGCTGCGCAAAGAGGGTCGCGTCTCCACAGTGAGCTTTGCCTACGCCTCGCGCTTCACGGTCACCACCTCTCGGGAGCTTCCCGTGGCGCGAGGCGACCGGCTGCAAATGAAGTTCACCGGCAAATCGCTCGAAGGTGCTTCCATCCGCAACGGCGAGCTGGTCACGGTGAAAAAGGTCTATCGCGACGGACGCCTTCGCGTGACAGACGACTCCGGCAAAACCAAAACCCTCGCCTCCGACCAACGGCTGTTGGTCCAAGGCTACGCCGTCACTTCCTACGCCTCGCAGGGAAAAACCGTGGACACCGTGCTGGTCTCCTATGGCAGCGGTCACCTCCCCACACACCGCAATCAATGGTACGTGGGAATTTCCCGCGCCCGCAAAAACATCCTTGTCCTCAC
>CALNBE010000105.1 GCA_937874455.1 uncultured Opitutia bacterium
CCGGTTTGATTCCCACTGGCGAATTCCTTCCCGTCGCCGGAACGCCGTTCGACTTCAACGAGCCGCACGCCATCGGCGAACGCATCGACGCCGACCACGAACAGCTCCATCTCGGCGCGGGCTACGACCACAACTGGGTGCTCCAACGGCCCTTGATCAAAAAATTCGCCGACCTGCAGCTCGCCGCCGAACTCTACGATCCGGCCTCCGGGCGCGTTCTCTCCATTCACACCAACCAGCCGGGCATCCAGTTTTACAGCGGCAATTTCCTCGACGGCACCTTGCGGGGAAAATCCTGCCAGCCCTACGCCCGCCGTAGCGCCCTCGCACTCGAAACCCAACATTTCCCCGACTCGCCCAACCAGCCGAATTTCCCCTCGGTCATCCTTCAGCCGGGCGAATACTACGACTCGGCCACCGAGTTCCGCTTCTCCACGCGCTAGACTGCGGAACAAAGCCTTTCGCTTCACTGTCTCTCAAACCGCCGCCCCTTGGCGGCGGTTTCGTTTTCCCCCAATCCGCTTCACCCCGAAAAAATCCCCATGCCCAAACACTTGCTCGCCGCACTTGTCTGCGCCGTCTCCCTGCTTTCCCTCCGCGCCGCGCCACCGGTGCTCCCGGAGGAAAATTGCGCCCAACTACGCCTTCCTGCCGTGCCGCTGGTCACCCACGATCCCTACTTTTCCGTCTGGTCGTTCACCGACCGGCCCAACGACTCCTGGCCCGTCCACTGGACTGGCGCGGTCAATGCCCTCTGCGGGATCGTCCGCGTTGACGGCCAACCCTACTCGTTCCTCGGCCAGCCGCGCACTCCCGGCATCACCCCGGCGCAAACCCAAGCCGTGCGCGTCTCCGCCACCCGCACCCAATACGTGCTCCAGGCCGGCCCGGTCGAGATCACCCTCACCTTCACCAGCCCGCTGCTAATCGACGACCTGGACATCCTTTCCCGCCCGGCCAGCTACCTGCACCTTTCCGCCCGCGCCACCGACGGGGAAAAACACCAGGTGCAACTTTACCTCGACGCCACCGCCGAATGGGCAGTGCACGAGCCCAACCAGCCCGTGATCTGGGAAAAAATCCCCGGAGGAAATACCGCCGACATTCTGGCCATCGGCACCACCGAACAGAAAATCCTCGGTCGCCGCGGCGACAATGTCCGCATCGACTGGGGCCGCTTCCTCCTCGCTTCGCCGCAAAATCAGCGGGCCGCCAGCTTCCTCGGCGATGTCGATGCCGCCCGCCGACATTTCGCCGAGCAGGGAAAACTGCCCGACAGCGAACCCGCCGCCGCCCGTCCAGCCAACGATCGCTGGCCGGGGCTGGCCTTTGCCTTCGACCTGCAAACCGTGAAAAACACGCCCGCCGACCGACTGCTGCTCCTCGCCTACGACGACGCCTTTTCCATCCAGTACTTCCAGCAAAACCTCCGCCCGTGGTGGAATCGCGAAGGAAAATTTTCCTCCGCCGACCTCGTGCAAATGGCGCTGCAGGACTACCCGGCGCTCGCCAAACGCTGCGCCCAAATGGACGCACGCATCGCCCAGGACGCCCTGCGCGCGGGCGGAAGAAAATACGCCGACCTCTGCATCGCCGCCTACCGCCAAGCCATCTCCGCCCACAAGGCAGTCGCCGGGCCAAAGGGCGAATTTTTCTTTTTCTCCAAGGAAAATTTCAGCAACGGCTCCATCGGCACCATCGACGTCACCTATCCGTCCTTCCCGCTTTTCGCCACCTACAATCCCCAACTCGCCCGCGGACTCCTCGACTTCATCTTCGACTACGCCGAAAGCGGCCGCTGGGAAAAACCCTTCGCACCCCACGATGTCGGCACCTACCCGCTCGCCAACGGCCAGACTTACGGCGGCGACATGCCGATCGAGGAATCCGCCAATATGCTGGTGATGGCCGCGCTCATTTCCCGGCTCGAAGGAAATTCCTCCTACCTCCAAGCCCACCGGAAAACCCTTTGCCGCTGGGCCGACTACCTGGTGCAAAACGGACTCGACCCGGCCAACCAGCTTTGCACCGACGACTTCGCCGGGCACTTCGCCCGCAACAGCAACCTTTCCCTCAAGGCCATCGTCGGGCTCGGCGCCTTCGCCCAGGAATTGCGCCAGGCCGGATTTTCCTCCGAGGCCGATCGCTACGCGCGCATCGCCAAACTCTACGCCCAGGTCTGGCCCGAAATGGCCCGCGATGGCGACCACTACGGGCTGGTCTTCGGCGCCGCCAACACCTGGAGCCTCAAATACAATATCGTCTGGGACAAAATTCTCGGGCTCGAACTTTTCGATCCGGCCATCGTGCAAAGCGAACTGGCCTTCTACCGCACCAAGATCAATCCCTACGGCATCCCGCTCGACAACCGCTCCGACTACACCAAGTCCGACTGGGTGCTCTGGACCGCCGTGCTCGCCGACCACCGCACCGACTTCGACGCGCTGGTCGATCCCATCTGGAAATACGTCAACGAAACCCCGTCCCGCGTCCCCGTCTCCGACTGGCACTGGACCACTTCCGGCAAGGAGCGCGGTTTCCGCGCCCGCTCCGTGGTCGGCGGCTATAGCCTGAAAATCCTTGCCGACCGCCTGCAAAAAACCGCCCGCTAAATCTTCCGGCAATTTCCTCCTCACCCCAAAACCGTCCGCATCCCGGACGGTTTTTTTAATTTTCCTCTGCGCCGGATTCGGTCACATGCCCGACAATTTCCCCCGCGGCAGAAACCAGCCAGACGGCTTCCAGTTGCAGCGATTCGCAAAGCTGGCGGGCGCGTTCCTCCGCAATTTCCTTCGCCGGAATTTTCCCCGCGCCCACAATCATGCCCGCCGATTCCACCAGGATAGGACAGCGGTAATCGCTCACATAACGGCCTTGGTAAAAAGCCCGCCGTGAGACTTTTTCCTCCGCCCGCCAGCCTCGCGCCCGCAGCGCGTTCACCAGGGTCGCGCACAGCCGTTCCGCATTTCCTTTGCCCGGCGCGGCACGGCAAACGGCGGCGATTTCCTCCGCCACCGTCCGCCAGTCCACGCGGGTGCTCCCGGCTGTTTTCATGAAAACAAAATTTCCTCCGCGCTCACGCGATGGCAAACACTTCGCGGGCGTCGCTGATCTCGCCGGTCACCGCCGCCGCCGCCACCATCACCGGACTCATCAGCACGGTGCGTCCGGTGGGCGAACCCTGGCGTCCTTTGAAATTGCGGTTGGAGGAACTGGCGCACAGCTCGTCGCCGCGCAACCGGTCGGGATTCATCGCCAGACACATGGAACAGCCCGCGCCGCGCCATTCAAATCCAGCTTCCAAAAACACCTTGTCGAGGCCCTGCTTTTCACATTGCGCGGCGACAATCTGCGAGCCCGGCACCACCATGGCGCGCACACCCGGCTTGACCTTCCGGCCCTTCACAAAACGCGCCACCTCCAGCAAGTCGCCCAGCCGGGCATTGGTGCAGGAGCCGATGAAGGCCACGTTGATCGGCGTGCCCTTGATCGGCGCGCCTTCCTTCAACTTCATGTATTTGTAGGCTTCCTCCGCGGTGCCGCGGTCGCCGCCGCTCAGCGTGGCCAGCTCGGGCATTTTCTCGTCGATGAAAATCGCCTGTCCGGGATTGATGCCCCAAGTCACGGTCGGGCGAATTTCCTCCGCCTTGATGTTCACCACGTCGTCGTAATGGCAGCCGGGATCGCTGGCGAAGGATTTCCAGCGCACCACCGCCGCCTCCCACTCCGCGCCCTTCGGCGCAAAGGGACGGTTCTGCAAATAGGAAAAAGTGTGCGCGTCGGGATTGACGTAGCCGCAGCGCGCGCCGCCCTCGATCGACATGTTGCAAACGGTCATGCGCTCCTCGCAGGAAAAACGGTCGAACACGCTGCCGCCGTATTCGTAGGCGTAGCCGAGGCCACCGTTCACGCCGAGCAAACGGATGATGTGCAGGATCACGTCCTTCGCGTACACGCCCGGCCGCAACTCGCCGTCCACGTTGATGCGGCGCACCTTCAGTTTCGACATCGCCAGCGTCTGCGTCGCCAGCACGTCGCGCACCTGGCTGGTGCCGATGCCAAAGGCAATCGCGCCAAACGCCCCGTGGGTCGCGGTGTGCGAGTCGCCGCAAGCGATGGTCGTCCCCGGCTGGGTGATGCCCTGCTCCGGGCCAACCATGTGCACAATGCCCTGCCCGCCGGAGGAAATATCAAAAAAACGGATGCCGTGCTCGGCGCAATTTTTCCGCAGCTCGGCAATCATCGCCTGGGCCATCGGATCGCCAAAGGGCTCCACTTGGCTGAGCGTCGGCACAATGTGGTCCACCGTCGCAAAAGTGCGGCTCGGGTATTTCACCTTGAGGCCAAGATCGCGCAGCATCCCGAACGCCTGGGGACTCGTCACTTCGTGAATGAGGTGCGTTCCGATCAACAACTGCGTCTGCCCGTTCGGCAACTGCCGGACGGTGTGCGCGTCCCAAACTTTTTCAAACAGTGTCTTGGCCATGAAAAACTTTTGCTAAAATTCTTGAGGGAGGGGCCACCGTGGCAAATTTCCTCCGCCGGTCAACGGCCAATCTCAACAAGCTCTCAACAAAGCGAGCTGTCCGGCGACACCGCTGGCGGGGTTTCCTCCGCCATCGTGGACGCGGCAACAACCAGTCTGAGCGCAAAGCAAATATTCCCCTGCCCATCCAGCGTTGCCAACAAATCCCCGCCCATCGCCAAGGCAAACATCCGCGCCAGGCTGAGACCCAGTCCGCTGTGCCGGTTGTCGCTGCGCGAAATTTCCTTCCGCCAAAAAGCGTCGAAGAGCGAAGCCACATCCGCCGCGCCCAAGCCGGGAGCAGGATTGCTAAGGCGCAAAAGATAACTCCGTCCGTCCGGTTCCGTCCGTCCGCCAATCGTCACAATACAGCCGTCGGGGGCGTGCTCGATCACGTTATCCAGCAGATTTTCCAAAACAGAGCGCAACAAAGCCTCGTCGGCCCGGAGCATTTGCGCCTCCACGTCCCATTCCACCCGGAGCTGTCGCGCGTCGGCCTGGGAGGAAAAACCCTGCCAGACTCGTCGAAGCTGGACCTGCAACGGAACCGCGGCGCATTCCGCCGGGAGCTGCCCTAGCTCGCCCCGGGCCAGCGCCAGCATCCGCCGCAGCAACACCTCCATGCGCTGGACGGTTTTCAGCGCGTCCGCATCAAACTCCGCCTCCCGCGTCTCCGGCCACTGAATGGCGCAGTCGAGCATGGACCGCAACTCCGCCAGCGGCGTTCGCAACTCGTGCGCCACCGCGATGCCAAACTGCCGCTCCCGGTCAAAAGCGGTTTCCAGCCGGGACAGCATTTCGTTCAACCGGTCCACCACCGGTTGCAATTCCACCGTGGCGCAGCGCATGGACAGCCGCACCGCCAGATTTTTCTCGTCCAGCGCGGCCAGTTTTTCTCCCAGCTCATCCAGCGCCTCCAGCTCCTTTTTCATCACTCCCGGCACCAGCACCAAAATGGCTCCGGTAAAAACCACCCAACAGGCAATCCCGCCCAACAGCAGGGCGTCAAGCGTCGCATCCACTTCCCCGCGCTCCATCAGCACGAGCAGTTGCATCTGCAAATTCGGATCCCAATCCTTCTCGTATCCCTCCTCCGGGCGCGGCGTGAACATCACACTGATCCCGCCCGCCTTTTTCCCGTGTGGCAGCGAGGCCTCGAAGTAAAACGGCTGCTGCATTGTTCCGGAATGGCGCCCCTGCAAATCCTCGTCCGCCGGCAGTTCCGGCAGGCCAAAGGCAACCTTCCCCGCCGCGTCCTTGATTTGAAAATAGGTGCGGGGCCGCTCGCCGTCGAAGTAGTGGTAAATTTCCGGGGAAACGTCAAAGGCCACCTTGCCCCCGATCTGGTCGGTCAGGAAACTCACCGCATAGGCTTTCGCCCGCAGCGTGGCCTCAAAATTTTTCAACAGCGCGGCGCGCACCACCACATAAAAAGCCGCCAGCGCAATTCCCACCGCCACCATGGTTAGCACGGCAATGGTGCGCGTCAGTTGTTTGCGGATGGAAATCATGCGTCCTCCCCGGTTTCTCCCAGCATGTAACCCATCCCGCGCCGGGTACGGATCAGCGAAGGGGCCTCCGGGAAAACCGCCATTTTCTTCCGCAAAATGCAGATGGCCGAGTCCACCACATTGCTCATCGGTTCCGTCAGGTCGTCGTAAATGTGCGCTTCGATCTCCCGGCGGGAAATCACCGCACCCGGTTTCCGCGCGAGGTACTCCAGCAACTGGTATTCCCGCGCGGTCAGATCCAACGGAACTCCCGCCCGCATCGCCGTGCGCCGCACCAGATCGATTTCCAGATCACCGACTCGCAACCGTCCGCGCCTTTCCCCGCTTCCCCGGCGGCCCAGCGCCTGCACCCGCGCCAGCAGCTCCGCCATGGCAAACGGCTTCACCAAGTAGTCATCCGCCCCCGACTCCAAACCGTCCACCCGGTCCTCCACCGCGTCCCGGGCCGTAAGCATCAACACCCGCATCTCCCGCGCCTCCTTCCGCAAACGCTGCACAATCGAAATCCCGTCGCACCCCGGCAGCATCCAGTCCAAAACGATCACGTCGTACGGATTCTCCCGCGCCAACCACAACCCTTCCTCGCCGTCCCCGGTTCCATCGACCAGATGGCCCGATTTTCGCAATGCCAGACAAAGTGATTTTTGCAACAAAACAGAGTCTTCGACGACGAGGATTCGCATAGTCTGCCTCGACAGTGCCGGAAATTTGCCCGCATGGAAAGCCCGTTATCCCGCAAAGGAAAATCTCCAAACCGCCGCCAAACACCGCAGTCTCCCCATCAATTTTTATTCAAGCAGGAGAGCACGGAGGGGAATTCGGAAATTTAGAATGATGAATTAAAAATCCGGCATTTTTTCTCTGTGTGCTCCGTGCCCTCCTGTGCAGAATCCTCTTCATTTCCTTTGCATCCATCGCAGGAGCATCCCCCAAAACGGAGCCTGACACCTTTCGCAACCTTTCTCCTCGACGACAGGGCGAAGGAAAAATCTTGAAAAGGAGCGGGGGTGGTGTCATGCAGCCGTTGTTTCCTTAGGCGAGTTACCCGCAAAGGGAATTTCCCGTTCGCTAACCCCTTAAAAATCATGCTTTCCCTACGCCAAAGCCGTTTTTCCTCACCTCTGAACTTAACCTGGCACCGTTTCGTGGCCCATGTATCTAGGGAGGAGCTGTATGATTAAAACTGCCTTAGTAGGGCTTGTTTTTAGTGCTGCATTTCTTAGTTTCTTTCTTCTTCCTTCATGCCAAGAGCGAGATGAAGAGTCATATTTGGGGTGGCCCGATGGAGCGGAAGGACTTGTTGACCACCTTAATGGATGGGATGTGAAGGAGTTAACAAAGGCAAACGAGGGGGAGTGGGTGAGTGACGAAACTAGGCTTTGGATTGAAAGACATTTATATGAATTACATAAAATAAATGCTCGCTGCGATTGGTCGACAGAGTTTAAATGCTACAAATTGGTTAACAAAAATGAACCCACGAGATGAGTCTTTTAATTGAGACAAAAAGTCGCGAAACGGTGCCAGTAGTGGTGTTTCATGAGGCAAGAACAAAGTTTGGGTTGGCGATGATTTTGTTGAAGAGGCAGAGCATTTTTCGCATGACTGCGACGAGGGCGACGAGGGCGGGTTTCCCGTTGTTGCGGAGTCTGTTGTAAAATTCTTTGAGGATGGGATTGTAGCGGACGGAGGAGACGGCTCCCATGTAGAGGACTTTTTTGGCCACGAAACGGTGCCAGGCTCTTTTCGCTGATTAGGGATGTTTTATGGGCACGAAAGGTGCCGAGCACTTTTTCTAGGGGGGGGAAGGAAAAATCTTGAAAAGGCAGGG
>CALNBE010000106.1 GCA_937874455.1 uncultured Opitutia bacterium
CGCTCCCTCGGTGGTGACGACGATGGTTTTTCCTCCGCGCGCTTTGACCTCTTGGATGGAGGAAACGAGCTTGGAGAAAATTTCGTTTTTCGGCGCGAGGAAAACCGCCGGGCACTCCGGGCTGATCAGGGCGATGGGGCCGTGTTTCATTTCCGCTGCCGGATAGGCCTCGGCATGAACGTAGGAAATTTCCTTGAGCTTGAGCGCGCCCTCCAAGGCGATGGGGAAGAGGGAGAGCCGACCGAGGAAAAGCATGTCGTTGTAGCGCGCGTAGCGCCGGGCGATGTCGCGAATGTGCGGGGCCTTTGCCAAAACTTGGCGGACCAGATCGGGGACGGATTTGAGCGCCTCGACGTATTGCACCCCGTCGTTGAAACTCATGTCGCGCATCCGCGCGGTGTAGAGGGCGATGATGGCACCGATGAGGAGCTGGGAGGTGAAGGCCTTGGTGGAGGCCACGCCGATTTCCGGGCCGACGTGTTGGTAGATGCCTCCGTCGGATTCGCGGGCGATGCTGGAGCCGACGCTGTTGTTGATCGCGAGCACCTTGTAGCCCTTGCGCTTGGCCTCGCGCAGTGCGCTAAGGGTGTCGATGGTTTCGCCGGACTGGCTGACCACGAAGAAGAGGCAATTTTTGTCGACCGGGCAGTTGCGATAGCGGAACTCGGAGGCGTAATCGACCTCGACCGGGATGCGGGCGAAACGCTCGATCAGGTGTTCGGAGACCAGGCAGGCGTGCCAGGCGGTGCCGCAGCCAAGGAAAAGCATCCGTTCGACTTGGCGTAGTTCGATCGGGGAAAGATTGAGCCCGCCGAATTGCGCGGTGCTCCCGTCCTCGGCGAAGCGGCCGCGGAGGGTGTTTTCGAGCGCGGCGGGCTGCTCGAAAATTTCCTTCTCCATGTAGTGTTGGTATTCGCCCAGCTCGGCGTCCTCGATCTTCCAGGTCACTTGGTCGAGCACCGGATCCACGTCCTCCTCGGACTGGGTGATGATGGAGAAATTGTCGGGGGTGATGTGCACCAGCTCGCCGTCCTTGAGGTAAACGACATTTTGCGTCCGGCCCACGAAGGCGGCGACATCGCTGCCAAGGATGTATTCGTGGTCGCCCACGCCGAGCACCAGCGGGGAAGCCTTGCGGGCGGCGACAATTTCCCCCGGGCAGTCGAGGCAGAGGACGGCGATGCCGTAGGTGCCCTCGACGTGGAGGAGGGCGCGGCGCACGCTTTGAAAGAAGCGGCTTTTGCCTTCGACCACCGGTTCCTTGTCGTAGTGGTAGGCGATCAGGTTGACTAGGGCCTCAGTGTCGGTCTCGGACTGGAAGGTATAGCCTTTGCCGAGGAGGAATTTTTTCATCCCCGCGTAATTTTCGATGACCCCGTTGTGGATCATGGCAAATTTGCCGTCGCTGCTCAGGTGCGGGTGGGCGTTGGCGTCGGTGACGCCCCCGTGGGTGGCCCAGCGGGTGTGGCCGATGCCGGTGGTGCCGGTGAATTTCTTCGGCGCGGCGGCCTTGGCGAGGATGTCCACGCGCCCGGCTTTTTTCACCACCTCCAATCGCCCGTTTTGCAGCACCGCCAGCCCGGCGGAGTCGTAGCCGCGGTATTCGAGGCGCTTCAGGCCCTCGATGATGATAGGTTCAGCTTTTTGTTTTCCGACGTAGCCAACGATGCCGCACATACAGGTAAAGTCTTTTGGGTTGTGAGAAGGAGGAAAACAGGGGTGCTTTTCACGGGCGGCAAGGCAAGAGCGAAACGCATTTATAATCCGGCTCGCAGGGTGGTATGGCCTGATGAAGCACATACCGGAGGAGGGATGGATGTCGCGGAAATGTTACCCGGTTGAGGAGTTTTTGGCGTGTCGGGCTGGCAGACTGAAGGGGAAATTCAACGCTTTTTGCCATGGTTTCCCTACACTCGCTTTTGCTGTCGATCTTTGATGTGGCGCTTCCCGCGCATGAGCGGACGTCGATTCGTCTGGAAGGAGAGGAGGAAACGCTGCGTGGAGAAAGCCGGGAGCGGTTGGTGGATTTGGCGGGGGGAATTCGGCGGCCCTTGCTCCGGGCAGGCTGCCGTTTGCTGGCGGCCCCGGTGGAGCAATTGCTGGGTATCCGGTCGCTCAATGCTGTCCATCGACGGTTGGAGCAGCGGCTGGCGCGGGGGGAGGGGTTTTTCTCCG
>CALNBE010000107.1 GCA_937874455.1 uncultured Opitutia bacterium
CGGGTCTCGTTCTCATAAAACAACAAATCCAGATCCAGCGTCCGCGAACGATCAACTCCTCCACGCACCCGTCCCTGCTCCCGCTCAATCGCCAGCAGCAGCTCCAGCAATGCTTCCGGCGGCAAATCCGTCTCCACCGCGCACACCGCGTTCAAAAAATCCGTCTCCGCCACCAAACCATCCGGCTCCGTTTCATAGACTGGTGACACCGCCAGCAGCTTCCCCGCCCGCGTCGCCAGGGCATCCAACGCCGCACCTAGGTATTTTTCCCGGCAGCCCAAATTCGATCCCAATGCGATGAGCGCCTGCACCGTATTTTCCTCCGCCAAATTAGCGTGTCCGCCGGATCGTCACGCAAATTCCCTCGAAGCGCGCCGCCACCGGGGCAAAGGGTTTTTCCACTTTCACGGTCACAGCCAGCACCAGAGGAAATTCCGCCAACACCCGCGTCGCAATGCGCTCCGCCAGTGTCTCAATCAGGCAGACATGTCCCACTTGCACAATCGCCTCCACCGTCTGCACCACTGCGGCGTAATTCACCGTTTTCTCCAGCGCGTCCGCCGCCGCCGCCGGACGAGTGTCCAGCTCCAGTTCCAGCGAAACTCGGAAGGGCTGCCCTAGGCGTTGTTCCTCCGGCAGCGCGCCGTGATAGCCGTAAACACTGATGCCGTTGATGCCAATCTTGTCCATGCGTCCAAGCATTGCACAAAAAAACCGGGCCGCTGTCAGCCCGGTTTTTTGTGCTGGCGATTTTCCTAGAAAGAAAAACGGAAGGTCGCACTGGCCTGATGGCTTGGATCCGCATCTTTTTGGAAGAAATAACAATCATAATTGAAGCTCAGCACCGCCGCCGGCGACAAAGCCATGCTCAGGCTCGCGCCAACGTTGGCATAATTGACCGATGGCTTCGCGCCCTTGACGGTGAATTTCCCCGCTCCGGGGACGCTCATCGTGCTGGTAATATCACGACTGCTGTTCTCAAATTCATGCACCCAGCCAATCCGCACCTCGGGCAAAATGGTCATGGCCTCCCACTGCACAGTTTTCCCAACCCGCCATCCCAGATTGCTGGTCAGTGAATCAAAAGTTTGGTCGTCCACCTTCAGCCCAAAGGCACCGGTGCCATTTTCCGTGTAGCCGTCAATCTCGCTGCGGATGTATTGCAAAGCCAGCGTCGGACCAAAGGTCCATTCCTCCGGGCACCATTCGTAGCCGACCTCCAGATAGCCCATCCAGCTGGAGCCGTCCGGCTTTGCCTGATAATCCGAAATTGAACCTCCAAGGTCCACCCGGCGTTTGAACGAGTAACCGTCCACGCCGTAGCCGACCATCCCGCTGTAGAAAAAACCTTCGTTGCTTCCCGCGGCATAGACGGCCATCAGCACACTGTCGTTGTCGTTCTCAGTCCCGCTCAGATTGGAGTCGGATTGCGTGTTGCTGTAACCGACCAACACCCCCACCAGCGCCTGTTGGGAAATCAGATAATCAAAACCGATGGTGCCGTTGTAGCCGTAGGCATCGTAGCCGGGATTGGTAGCCGAGTCTCGCCCTTTGGCATAGGTGCCGCCGCCGTTCACCCACACCGTGAAGCGCTGCGTGAGATCCGGCCCGTCGAAGGGAATGTAGCCATAGGCAGTGCTGGCAATCTGCGGGTGCGCGGCATAGTTAAACCCGTAAGCATCGCCAAACAGAGAATTGGTAAACAACGAGCCCGGTTGCAAGGAGCCACTGCGGACCTCGCCCACCCGGCTGCGCATCGCCCCGCTTTGCGCCCGCATTTGTCGCACGATATCCTCGCCAACCGTCATCGCATTCACCGGCATCAGCGAGTTGTAGGTCGTGGCCAGCGCCTCCACCGTGGGCAGGCTGTCGAGTCTGGAATAGATCTCCGTCTCATAGTCAAAACCAGAGCCTGCATCTTCTCCGCCATTCAACAATTCGTTGAACACCTCCCCCACCGCCCGTTGGTTCGGAGTCAGCGAAATACTGGGCAGGTTGTAATTGCGGGCCACGGTGGCCAGGGCCGTTTTTTCATCGGCAGAGATCTGCACGTCATAGTACCAAGTGGGCGTCACCATCGTCAGATTTTGGTCAAACTCTCCTGTGACCGTCCCTCCGGTGCTCCTGAGAAAAACAAAACTTTCCCCCAAGTTCGTGATGAGCCCTGCCTCCGCCGTGCAAATCAGAGTTCCTCCCAGGGCGATGTTTCCAGTCGCTGTGATCAAGTCGCCGGCCAAGACACCGCCACTGCGAGCAACGTCCACGGAAAAACCGGCAGCAGAATCAATGGTTACCGCGCCGGTGACGCTCATCGTGCCTCGCACCCCCTCGCCTTGAACCGAAAACAATCCTCCCTTCAGCTGCAACGCTCCGACCACTATGCCAGTCGCCAGCTGGCCTCCGTAATATTGCACTGCGCCACCAGCCTCCACAGTCGCCGCCTCCATCGTACCCCCGGCTAGCACAACATTCCCGCTGGACTTGATCTTCGACGGAGCCTTGAGCGTGCCTTTTTCGTCCACCAAAATGTCTCCCGTCGCCTGAATCTGCCCGTTGGCCAGGGTGACTTCAATTTTGCCCGCACCGACCTCAATGCCACCCGCCAAGGTGAGATTCTTGGAGGAAACAAGCGAACCATTGCCACCCACCGCCAGCAGCTCGGTCGCCGTCAACGTACCGCCATTGGTCAGCATGCCACCCCACACCAGAAATTTGCCGGTCACATTCAGGGTGCCATTATTTGTCGCCGGACTATCGATCAGCGCCGCCGACCATTCCGAGCCAGAGGCCGCCACGTTGATCGTACCCGTCCCCAGATTGGAAAACGTTCCCGCGGAGACATACAATCCGCCAGCCACATTCATCGTGCCCGTTCCAGAGTTGGAAAGCGTTCCTGCAGAGACATACACGCCATCGGTCACAT
>CALNBE010000108.1 GCA_937874455.1 uncultured Opitutia bacterium
CCCTTCGGGTTGAAGTTCGAGCCGCCCTTGCCGCCGCCCATCGGCAGCGTGGTCAGGGAGTTTTTCAAGACCTGCTCAAACGCGAGAAATTTCAAAATGCTCAAGTTCACCGAGGGGTGGAAACGCAGCCCGCCCTTGTACGGCCCCAGCGCGCTGTTCATCTGCACGCGGTAACCGCGGTTCACATGCACCCGCCCGGCGTCATCCACCCACGGCACCCGAAAAATCACCGTGCGCTCCGGCTCCACCATGCGCTCCAGAATCCCGTTCTTCCGGTATTTGGGATTCTTTTCGATAAACGGCCACAGGCTGCGAAATACTTCCTCCACTGCCTGGTGGAACTCCGGGTGTTGCGGATCCTTCCGCCGAATGTCGGCGAGGAATTGGTCGAGCGATTCAATCATGAGTGTGTGTTGTCTGTGTTGAGTGAAAATGGCACGGGCCGTGTCCCATAAAAAAAAGCTCCAAGGAAAACGCCCGGAGCTTTTTTAAATGAAATAACCTTGTGCAGAAGAAGCCGCGCCTGCTGGCCGCGCTGCAGCAACCAACGCACAACTAGCACATCAAAAACAATTTTTGCCAAACCAGCTTGGCAAACAAGCTGGGTGGAACATTCCGAATTATTGGCAAAGAAAAGATGCACAAGCGCTGGTTCCTCGAAAAAGGGGGTGCGATTTGATTAAAAACACCCTACAAGGAAAGCTTGTTTTGAATAATTTTAACAAAAAAATCCATAAATGAACACAACTCGCCACCAAAGTGATTGAATTCAAACCACTTTCCTTTTTCATATTTTTCTAGTAAAATATTTTCCCGAAAAGCAAACACCCTTCTTTCTCGCGTCGCGCTTTCCTGCACTTCGCTTTGACCTTCCGCCGCGCAACGCCTTAATTCCCTTCCCCATGCCCGACTTTGCCTCGCTCCAAGACGCCTTTTCCGCCCAACGCCTTTTCGCCGACAAAACTTGGCAAACCGCTCCCAAGGCCTTCCCGCTTTCCTCCGCCCAACTCACGGAAATCGAAAAAATCGGCGACGCCTGCCACGCCTTCTACCGGGCCCAAGAACTCCTTTACCAGCGCTCCGCCCAAGGGAAAAAAATCCTCCGCAACAGCGACTGGACCGCGCCCTGGATCGCCGAATACCTCGACCGCGGCAAACCCCAAGGGCTGATCGCCCATGGCCGCCACCGCGCCGTCAAAAACCAGTCGCCCGTCGTCCTCCGGCCCGACTTGCTCATCACCGAGGACGGCGGTTTCGCGCTCACCGAGATGGACAGCGTACCAGGCGGCATCGGGCTCACCGCCTTTTTAAACTCCCTCTACGCGGAGGAAAATCCCGCCCTCGTCGGCGGCACCCGCCAACCGGACCTTTTCTACCAACACCTCGCCGCCCTCGCGCCCGCCGCGGAGGAAAATCCGCTCCTCGCCATCGTCATCAGCGACGAGGCCGCCACCTACCGCCCGGAGTTTGAATGGCTCGCCGCGCAACTCCGCGCCCAAGGCCTCCGCGTCCACTGCGCCCACCCCGCCGACCTGATGCCGCTCGGGCCGGGGATCTTCATCCCGGTCAACGGCAACCCTGAGCGCGTCGCCGTCATCTACCGTTTCTTCGAGCTTTTCGACCTGGGCAACGTCAAGGGCGCCGACGCGATTTTCGATGCGGTCGAGGCCGGTTCCGTCGTCCTCACGCCGCCGATGAAGGCTTTCCAGGAGGAAAAAATCAATCTGGCCCTCTTTCACCATCCGGCGCTCGACGCCTTTTGGCGGGAAAACCTTTCCTCCGCCCAGCGCGCCACCCTGCAGCGCGTCGTCCCGCGCAGCTGGATCATGGAGGCGGTCGCCCTCCCGCCCATCGCCGTGCTCCACGCGCCCACTGTCGGCGGCCTCCCGATCCGCGAATGGACCGAGCTGGCCAACGCCTCGCAAAAGGAGCGCAACCTCATCCTCAAGGCCAGCGGCTTCCACGAAAGCGCCTGGGGGGCGCGCAGCGTTGTCCTCGGCAGCGACATTTCCCGCGAGGAATGGCTCGCCGCCATCGAGGACGCCATCGACCCCGAAAACGAGACCTTCTACGTGCTGCAAGACTACCACAAACCCGTCCGCCTCACCCACGATTTGTTCCGCGACGACGGCTCCACCTTTGCCGCCGCCGGTCGGGTGCGTCTCTGCCCCTACTACTTCGCACAAAACAACGCCGTCACCCTCGGCGCCATCCTCGCCACCTTCTGCCCCGCCGACAAAAAAATCATCCACGGCATGAAGGACGCCGCCCTCCTGCCCTGCGTCGCACAAGACTGATTCCTCAGAGTAAATTCCCCTCCGCCATTTTCCTCCGCGGTAAAAAACGTCCGCGAGGCGCCAAGGAAATTTTCTGCGATGGCGGGAACACCTCCATCACGCCCCTTCAGCCCACCAACCCCTCATCAGTGCCCCACTTGCGAAGCCCACCAGACGTTGAAACCACGATTGGGCACGAATAGACACGAAGGGAATGGGGAGTAGGAGTAGGGAGTGGGGAAAATTGAGCGGCGGAAAATGGGGAGCGCACGCATCTTGCGTGCAGTGTTCGGCATCCTGCCGGACACATTTCACGACCGCGAAACGGTGTCAGACTGAAATAGCAGCTTTGGGCACGAGAATAGCATAGAGCTCAGAGGTTAGCGCACGAAAATTTCCTTTGCGGAGGGCGCAGCTAAGAAAACACCGGCTGAATGAAATCCACGCTCTGCCTTTTCAAGATTTTTCCTTCGCCCTGTCGGGAAAAATTGCCTAGCATCACAGTTTCGCGACCTCATACCAGAGACTCACTTGCGAAGCCTCCCCCGTCGCATTACAAGCACGACACATCAAGAAAAAGTGCCTGGCACCTTTTGTGACTCAAAGTCTCCTCTGAAAATAAAAATCCCCCGGTGAAACACCGGGAGATTTGGACAAGGATAGCCTGTGTGCCGAAATCAGGCCTTTTTGCGGCGACGCAGCGCTGTCAGCAAGGCCAGTCCGGCGAAGCC
>CALNBE010000109.1 GCA_937874455.1 uncultured Opitutia bacterium
GGCCGTTTCCAGATTTTTCCAAACGCCTTGCCCGACCGTGCCGAGACCGCAAATCCCGATGTTAATGGTTTTCATTTCCTTCCATGAAAATGCGGTAATCCCGACAACCTCAAGCGATTTCCTCTGCGCCAAGTCGCCAAAGGAAAAGGTGCCCCGGGAATCCCCGGGACGCCAACCCTACCTTACCTTGTTTTTCTTACCCCTAAGAAATCTGCTGTTTTCGCCGGATTCTCCGGCCAACGGCCAGCGCAAGGAAACCCGCTCCACCCAACACGGCATAGGTGCTCGGCTCCGGCACCGCGGTGACGCTGACCAATTCCAGGGCCGTGCCATCGGCGGACCACTGGAACACGTATTCCCCGCCATCGCTGTTCACGAGGTGGAAATAGTCATCGGCCTCAACAAACGCCCCGCCGTCGGCCAGCTGGTCAAAAGTGAAGATCACCATCCGCTCGCCTTCCGCTAGGCCGGAAAAATCGGCAAGGTAAATCTCCACCGTGCCGCCGCTCTCCACCAGCCCGGCAATGTCCAGTGTCCCGGCATGCAACAGCGAGGCACTGGGATCGAGGGAAATTTGTGCGGCGTTTTCCAACACCAGCGTCTGCGTGGTGACAACGGAACCGCCTTTCTCCGCGTTGCTTCCCAGTTGCAAGGTGCTGCCGCTGCCGACGAAAATTTCCTCCGCGGAGAGATTTTTCCCCGCAGCCAGCGCGAGCGTGCCAGCTTCAACCTGTACACTGTTCAGGCTCGAATTGGCGTTGAGCATCAGGGTCCCGGCACCCACTTTGTGCAAAGCACCTTCCCCGGAAAAACCGGTATTGATCGTCACCGAGTAGCCGTTGCTGTCGATGGTCGCGCCTTTCGCGCCCAGCCCAATTTGCCCGAAGCCGCTGATGAAATCATCGCTGTCGCCGCGCGCCCGCAGCGTGCCACCGTCAAAGTTAATGTAGCCCGCGCCACTACCCTTGCTGATCACCCCGGCTTCCAGCACGCCGCCGTTCAGGTTGAGCGTGGCCACCGAGGACGCCCCGTGCGCCACCCGCACCCCGCCGCCTTCCACAGTGACGAGTCCGTCGGTCTGGGTAAAAGTTCCTTCGCCATTATAGCCGATATAGAGGTTGCTTTTCACGTCAAAGGAGCCGCCGTCCACATTGAGCGTGCCCGTGCTGTTCTCGTTGTAACCAACAAGGGCGTTCGCGCCGACCCGCACTTGCCCGTCCTCGGAAACCGTCAAAGTCCCCGTGCCGGTTTCTCCGATGTAGAGCGCCTGTTTGTTGTCCATGGTGCTGCTGCCACCAACATTCACCGTGCCATTGCCGTTGGCGTAAACCCCGATACGCACATTGCCCTGGGTTTCCGCCACAGCCAAGCCTTCCAGATTCAACGTTCCGGTGCCATCCAAGCCGACGTAAAGCTGGTTCGCGGTTTCCAGCCGCCCGTTGTCCTTGATGGTCGCCACGCCCGTGCCAGAGGTGCCCTGATTTTGGTCGCCGCCGATAAAGGTCCAGCCGGTGCTGCGGGCGATGCCATCGTTGTTCACCAGCAGGGTCCCGGTCCCTCCACGTCCAACAAAAATGTCTCCCGACTGGCTGCCGCCGTGGCCACCCTCATACATGCCGCTCTGCAAAATTCCCCCATTGACGGTCACGGTGCCATTTCCGTTGCCGCCTTCCCCGATAATGATCTGCCAGCCAGTCTGCACAAAGCCATCATTCAAGACCAATTCACCCGTCCCATAGGTGCCAACCCGGATGTCCGTGGCACTTTGCAGCGTGCCTCCGTTGTCGATGACGATTTTTCCGCTGCCCGAATATGTGCCAACCGTCAGAGTGTTCCACACGCTGGTGGTCACCTTCCCTCCATTGATCCACAACAAACCCTCACCATCCGCGCCAATGTGCAGGCTACCCGCCTCCACCACGCCGCCCGCGTTGACCGTCAGGCTACCCGTGCTCCCCGCGCCGCTGCCGACCGTGATCGGATTATATAATCCCTATTACTTATAAAG
>CALNBE010000110.1 GCA_937874455.1 uncultured Opitutia bacterium
GGCGAGAACGATGCCTGGCCGGGCGGCGACCATTTCCAATGAATGGATGGAGCGCACGGTTTTCTCCGCACTGTTTTCCTTTGCGACGCGCCAAGCGGTGCGGGTGGGTTTGCCGGCGGGAAGGGTGTTTTCGGTCATGCTGGCAAAGGCGCGCAAGTCTTCGCCGAGGGATTCGCGGGACCAGGTTTTGCCGTCGGTGGAGCGAAGGATGGCGGCGTTGGAGCCGACGGCGATGAAGGCGGTACCGGTGTGAGTGACGGCGTGGACGCGTGTTTTGTAGCCCCTGGCATCGGGCGGGCAGGGAACGGCGGTCCAAGTTTCGCCGTCGGCGGAAAACCAGGCGCGCAAGGTGTCGGCGTCCGCGTTTTCCTTGGATTCGAGGGAAATTCCTCCGCCGAGATTTTGCGATTTGCTTTGCTCGGGGGCGGTGCTGAAACCCACCCAAATTTTGCCGTCGGTGGCGGCGGCGTGGAGCGTTGTGTTTTCGGGCAGCCCCTTGAACGGGCGCAAATGGCCGTCGTCGTCGAGAACGCCGTTTGCCATGTGCGGGCTGACGCGCAAAGCGCGGTTGTGGCCGAGTACCCAGCGTCCGGGAATGGTGCCGCCGGGAGGTGGCATGGGAATGTCGAAGGCGTTGTTTTCCCATGAGGCCCCGTTGGCGCTGAAGGCGAGGCCGGTTTTCCCGGTGGCGACCCAGGTGCCGTTGCTGCGGGCGAGCAGGTGGCAGGGAGCGAAGTTTTTATAACTCATCGGACTGCCCAGCAGGGCGCTGGCCAGAGCGGTTCCGTTGTCACCCGCGGGCTGCTGGAGCGTTTTGATATCCCAAGTCAAACCGTCGGAGGAAAGGGCGATGCGTTGGCCGTCCGAGGAGGGAAGGGAAAGGTAGCGGCCTTGGTGGAAGGCGGCTCCAGTGAAGGAAAAGGGCAGGTTGCCGAGACGGCCCTTGGCGGGTTCCCAGTTGATGCCGTCGGTGCTGGTGAGCACGGTGGGGATTTCCTGTTCGCCTTTGATGCTTCCAGAGATGAAGAGCCGGTTGCCGGCTGCAAAAACCACGGGACTCCAACTGCTGAAGCCGAAGGAAAATTTGCCGAAGGAACCGGGCCGGAAGAGCCGGGTGTTGCCCGCGAAGAAAACCTCGCTCCAGGTCAGGCCATCCTCGCTGACAAATCCCAGCAGCGCGGGGAGTGGACTGGTGTCGGGGATGAAAAATTTTCCCGCGCCGAAAACGACTGGAGCCTGAGTGAGCGCGGGGGAATGGTCGTATTGTTTTTGGTAAGGCCGGAGTTCCCAATTAATGCCATCGGTGCTGGTGAGCACGCCCGAGAAACTGCCGGTGGCGACAAAGCGGCCCGCGCCGTGGGCGAGACCGGTGAAGGCGGTGTCGGGGAGCACTTGGGTGTCCGCGCGGGCGGGCTGGCCGGGCGTCCAGGAAACGAGGGAGCCGCGATTGCCGACGGCGAAAAAGCGTTTCCCGTCGCTGGCGAGGCGGACAAAAGTTTCGGCGGAAGCGGTGTGGACGGGCTGCCAGGCGGCGCCATTCGGCGAGAAAACCGTTTTCGCCGCAGGCCGCGAGGACGCCGTTGACTTCGAGGGCGTGGACCAGGAAGGGAAATTCGGTGGGCGTCGGCGCCAGCCGGATGGCGTTTTCCGGTGGGGCGGAGAGGAGAGGCGTCGGGGAGCCGAGGACGAAATGTTTTTGGAAAATTTCCTCCGCGGAAACTTTATTGAATTCGCCCGATGGCGGCAGCTTTTCCAATTCTTCGCGCAGGGCGGCACGTTTCTCAAGCGATCCACCGGCGATTTCCTTTGCCAGTTTTTGGAAGGTGTCGTCGGTGGCGGCGGGGCGCAAGGCGAGGGTGCCGCGAGCGAGATCGGCGAGGTCGGCGGAGGAAATCGAAAGAATGCGGGCCGGGGTGTCGCGGCTGCTCAGCAGCGCAGAGGAATCGGCGGGAAAGAAATGGCGGAGGCCGGCGGGCGGGGTTCCCGGTGTGCGAGGCGGACTGAGGGCGGCATTCAGGGTTTCGAGGGCGGTCCAGACTTTGCCGTCGGCGGAAGCGTAAAGCTGGTGTGTTTGGAGCCAGAAAAATCCCCCGGCGGCGGAAATGTCCGCATAGGTCTTTGGGCGGGGAAATGTGATGGTTTCGGGCGGAGCGGGATTTTTCAGGTCGAGGCGGAGGATGCGGCTGTCGTTGCAACCGAGCAGGGCGATGCCGCGATCCACGGCGAGTGAATAGAAATTTTCCCCCGAAGGCAGGGCGGAGACGCGCTCCCATTTTTGCAGGTCGGCGGAGCGAATAAGCCAGGAGGATTCCCCTCCCTGGTGGAATTCGAAGCCATACCAAAAACCGTCGGCGAAGGCGAGGTGCCCGTTGGCGAGTTGCGGGTGGGCGGTCCAGGTTTGGCCGTCGGGGCTGGTGAAGGCGGCGGTTTCGTTGAAGGCGAAAAAACGGTCGTGGACGGCGCGAATGGCGATGCCGTCTTCCGCAATGTTCCACGGCGGGGAAATTGTTTTAAACTGGCCGTCGGCCAGCGAAGCGACGGCGGTTTCGGGCGGCAGGCTGCCGAAGGAATGCAGCACGAGAATGCGGTTGTTGGCGATATTGACCGTGCTGACGTTGAGGTCTTCGAGATCGCCCCAAGGCTGGATGTCGCCGCCAGTGGCGTTGGTGCGGAACAGGCCCTTGTCGGTGCCGAGGTAGCAATGGCCGTCGTGGCTCGCGCCATCGTAAAAATAAGTGACGGCTGGCGGCAATGCGTGGACGGCGAAGGATTTTTCGCGCGGCGAATTTCCTCCGGGAGGAGTGGTTTGGGCGGTGAGGGTGGCGGCAGCCAGCAACCCGAGACTGGCCAGACGGAGGGCGGAGGAAATTTTCATGGGAGGAAGGTCGGCGGCAAATTCCCGCAAAGCCAAGGGGAGTCAAACTGCCGCGAGAAATCCTGACAGACGGTTTCCGTGTCTCAGAGGTTTTTGCCGTGCCAGTCGCGGAGTAACGCGCGCAGGTTATGCAAGCTGATACCAAAAAATGCAGCGCCGAGTATGATGTAAATCCAGAGGGAATTGTCGCTGCCGGGACGAAGCACGGCGTTTTGGGGACGGGCGGGATCGTAGTAAACGGGCAGCGTTTTCCCCGGAGGAAATTTTTCGCGCAGGGAAGACTCCAGCCACTCGCGGTCGAGCGAAGGCATTGCGCCGAAATCGATCCGGTCGCTGGTGAAGGCGGTGCCGTCAACCGCGTAGGCGTAGGTGACGCGCGGACGCCAAGCCGGGAGGGCGGAGCGGAGTTGCCGGACCTCAGTGGTGCCGGTGGCGAGCACGGTGCCGGTGGTGGCGGGCCAGTTTTGCGAACGCTGTCCTTCGAGAAGCAACACTCCGAAAAACAGCACCAAGGCCGTGCCGAGGAGGCCGAGGCCAAGGAAGAGGAGGAAACCTGCGGAGGAAATTTGATTGGCCGGGGGCGTGCGCGGGCGGGTGAGTTTGCGCCAGAGACCGGCGGGGCAAAGGAAAAGCAACGCTCCGGCGAGGAGGAGGAAAAAGCCGAGGAGGAAAAGCAGTTTCATGTGGCAATGGTCGCGGCCCGGAGAAGCGGTAAGGCGAAGCGAGCGGAGTCAAGCTGAGTGACACGGATTTGTTGTCGAGGGCCGGGCCGCGCGGGCCGGGGGACTTTCCTTTGCGGTTTGGGTGGGGAAAAGAGCAGGGGTGTCCGGGATGACTGGGATGCGTTATCGTGTGCGGAGGAAATTTTTCACGGAGTGAGTTTGTGGCATGGCGGGTGGTTGTGAGGTTGGGCTGTTAAAAAAGCCCGACGCTGGAGGCACCGGGCTTTTTTTCTTTGGCGGGCAGGAATTATTTCCCGGAGGAAAATTCCTCGCGAAGCTGGCGGGCGCAGGTGACGAGGTTTTGCAGGGCGGCGCGGGTCTCGGGCCAGGCGCGGGTTTTGAGGCCACAGTCGGGGTTGACCCAGAGGTTTTGCACCGGGAGCACTTGGGCGGCGGCGCGCAGGTTGGCGAGCATTTCCTCCACCGGCGGAACGCGGGGGGAATGGATGTCCCAGACGCCGGGGCCGATTTCGTTGGGGTAGCGGAAATCGACGAAGGCGCGGAGCAAATCCATGGCGGAGCGGGAAGCCTCGATGGTGATCACATCGGCGTCCATGCGGGCGATGTCGCCGATGATGTCGTTGAACTCCGAGTAGCACATGTGGGTGTGGATTTGCGTGTCGCCACGGACGCCGCTGGCGGAGAGGCGGAAGGCGTCGACGGCCCATTGCAGGTAGGCGGGGCGTTCGGCGCGACGCAAAGGAAGCCCCTCGCGCAGGGCGGGTTCGTCGATTTGGATGGCGGCGATGCCAGCCTTTTCGAGGTCGCAAACCTCGTCGCGCAGGGCGAGGGCGATTTGCCAAGTGGTGTCGCGGCGCGGCTGGTCGTCGCGGACGAAGCTCCATTGCAGGATGGTGACCGGGCCGGTGAGCATGCCCTTCATCGGCAGTTTGGTGAGGGACTGGGCGAAGCGGGACCAGGCGACCGTCATCGGTTGCGGGCGGGAAACGTCGCCGAAGATAATCGGCGGTTTGACGCAGCGGGAGCCGTAGCTTTGCACCCAGCCGTTTTCGGTGAAGGCGAAACCCGCGAGTTGCTCGCCGAAGTATTCCACCATGTCGTTGCGTTCGAATTCCCCGTGGACGGGCATGTCGAGTCCGATTTCCTCCTGGAAGCGGACGCAGGCGGCGGTGGTGTTTTCGAGGAAGGCGCGGTAGCCATCGTCGCTCAATTCCCCCTTGCGCCAGCGGGCGCGGGCGGAGCGGACCTCGGCGGTTTGCGGGAAGGAGCCGATGGTGGTGGTGGGAAAGAGCGGGAGTCGGAGCCGGGCGCGCTGGAGTTTTTGGCGCTCGGCGAAAGGCGCGCGTTGCAAGTCGGCGGGTTGAACCTGGGCGAGGCGTTCCCGGACGGCGGAATGGTGGATGCGCGGGCTGGCGCGGCGGGCGGCCAGGATGTGCTGGTTTTGCGCGAGCAATTCCTTGGGCGCGGTGCCGAGCGCGATCTGGCGCAGGGCGGAAACCTCGGAGAGTTTTTCCTCCGCGAAGGCCAGCCAGGAGCGCAGTTCGGCGTCGAGTTTTTCCTCCGGGCGGAGGGAAACCGGGACATGGAGCAGGGAGCAGGAAGGGGCGAGCCAGACCCGTTCCGCGCCGAGGGCGGCGATGGCTTTTTCGATTGGCGGCAGGGCGCGGGAGAAATCGGTTTTCCAGATGTTGCGGCCATCGACAATGCCGAGGGAGAGCCGGGTGCCGGCGCGGAGCAGCGGGAGAATTTCCTCCCAGTTTTCGCCGCCGCGGGTGAGGTCGAGGTGGAAGGCATTGACCGGCAAATCGGCGAGCGCGGAAAGATTTTCGCCGAGACCGCCGAAGTAGGTGGCGACAAGAATTTGCAACGACGGCACGGCGGCGCGAATTTGCGCGTAGGCGGTTTGGAGCGCGGCGCGGTGGGCGGGGGAAATGTCGGTGACGAGGATTGGCTCGTCGAGCTGCACCCATTCGGCACCGAGGGTGGCGAGTTTTTGCAGTGCCTCAATGTAAACGGCGACCAGTTGCGGCAGCAGGGAGAACGGGTCGAAATCCGGGTTTGCCGTGTCGTGGACCTTGCCGAGGGAAAGGTAGGTGACCGGCCCGAGCAGGACGGGTTTGGTTTTGAGGCCGAGCGCGAGCGCCTCGGAAAACTCCGCAAAGGGTTTTGGCGAAGCCAGCCGGAAGCGGGTGGCGGAGGAAAATTCCGGGACGAGGTAGTGGTAGTTCGTATCGAACCACTTGGTCATTTCGCAGGCGAAAGTGTCCTGCGGGGCGCAACCGCAATCGCAGGTGTGTTTCCCCGGGCGGACTCCGCGGGCCATCGCGAAGTAGGTGTCGAGATCGACCTCGGAGGAAATTTCCCCGAAGCGCGGCGGCACGTTGCCGACCAGGCAGGACAGGTCGAGTACCTGGTCGTAAAAGCTGAAATCGTTGGAGGGAATCAGGTCGATGCCAGCGGCCTGCTGGGTTTGCCAGTGGGCGCGGCGCAAATCGCGGGCGGCGGTTTGCAGCTCGGCGGAGGAAATTTTCCCCTGCCAGTAGGCCTCGACGGCCTTTTTGAGTTCGCGGTGGGCGCCGATGCGCGGAAAGCCCAGCGAGTGGGTGAGAAGCGAGGTGCTCATGGTTGGTGTGTTTTTGGTATTCGGGCGATACGGTTGAGTGGATGGCCTGCGCGGCGGTGTTCGGACTCCAAGTTTGGGGCGACCTAGGCGGATCGCGGCCCCGCCCCCTCGTCTTGGCCGGAGGAAAATTTTCTTCGCGGCTGTGCTTTGGCGGCGCTTTCCGCGAGGGAAAGGCTGTCCGGGGGCGAGTGACTTGTAACCGCAGCGCGACTGTGGCCGGATTGCACGGCCTTCCCGTCACGCGCAGTGGGCGGCGCAAAGGAAATTTTGCCCCGCCGGATTTCAAAAAACCGGAGACAGGGGATGTGGAGAAAATGGCGACAGTCAAGAATCAATAAATCAAGATTTATTGATATTTTAAAATTCTAATGTTGCGCATACCCAAAATAAGCCCAAAACGCTGCGCCCTATGGTGGATTTTCCCTCAACATTCCTCTCAACGTTCCTGCTAGGCAGCATCCATTTTGGCGAAGCGGCCCGGGCGATGCTGGTGCTCAGCGCGGTGATTGCGCTCGGCATGGCGATTGGCTCGCTCAAGGTGAAGGGCTTGGGGCTGGGTGCGGCGGCGGTGTTGTTTGCCGGACTTGCCTTTGGTCATGTTGGCGGCGTTGGGGGCTTTTCCTTTCATCTGGACAAGGAAATCATCGAATTTGCCCGGGATTTCGGACTGGCGCTCTTTGTGTATGCCGTTGGGATGCAGGTGGGGCCGTCGTTTTTCGGCTCGCTGCGCAAGCAAGGTTTGGGGTTGAACCTGCTGGCAACCGGTATTGTCGCGCTGGGCAGTTTGTTGACCGTTTGTTTGATTTTGCTTAACTGGACAAACCTCGGGCAGGCGGTGGGGATTTACACCGGGGCGGTGACGAACACCCCGGCGATGGCGGCGGCGCAGCAGGCGATTGGGCAACTGGCGGATTCGACCGTGCCGGAGCAGGCGGCGGCGGCGAAATCGATGCTGGAGTTTCCGGCCATTGGTTACGCAGTGGCCTATCCCGGCGGCGTGATGGGCATCATCGGTTCGCTGCTGCTGGTCCGCTGGCTGTTCCGGATCAATTTGAAGGATGAAGCGGAGGCGCATGAACGCTCGATGCAGGAAGGCGCGGTGGCGGTGGAGCGCGTGACGGTGCGGGTGGAAAATGACCAACTCGCGGGCAAGCAATTGAAGGATCTTTCGGAGCTGATTCCCGACGGGGTGGTGATCTCGCGCATGAAGCGCGGTGACACCATCCGGGTGGTGGACGGCAATTATGTGGTGGCGGAAGGCGACCGGCTGCTGGTCGTCGGTGACGCGCGGCGGATCCGCACCGTGGCGGCGTGTTTCGGCGCGATTGTGGACGAGGATTTGATCAACCAGGCCGGCCCGCTGCTCATTCAACGTCTGGTGGTGACGGACAACCACGCCATCGGCTCGAAGTTGAGTTCGCTTTCCCTTCTCAGCCGCTACGGCGTGACTGCGACCCGGGTGAATCGCGGCGACCGGGATTTCCCCGCCTCGCCCAATCTGGTGTTGCAGGCCGGGGATTTGGTGACGGTGGTGGGCGAACAAGCCGGTTTGGCCCAAGCGGCGGGCGTGCTGGGCAACTCGATCAAGGCGCTCAATCACCCGCATTTTATTCCACTATTTCTCGGGCTTGGGCTGGGCATTGTGCTGGGCAGCATCGCCCTGCCGATCCCCGGTGTGCCGGTGCCAGTGAAGCTTGGCCTGGCGGGCGGCCCGTTGCTGGTGGCGTTGATCACGAGCAGCTTGCTGCGCATCGGACCGTTGGTGTTTTATTTGCCGCCCAATGCGTTGACCTTCATGCGGGAGCTGGGCATCTCGCTGTTTCTCGCCTGCGTGGGATTGAAGAGCGGCCCGGACTTCTGGCCCAGCATTCAAACTGGCGGGGCGATCTGGATCCTCTACGGCATCGTTATCACCATGGTGCCGCTGCTGACGATCGGCATCATTGGGCGGAAATTCATGAAGCTGAACTACCTCACCCTGTGCGGGGTGATGTCGGGCGCGATGACCGATCCGCCCGCGCTGGCCTTTGCGCAAAACATCTCGCGCTCGGAAGGCGCCGCGGTGTCGTATTCGCTGGTGTATCCGCTGACCATGTTCCTGCGGATTTTGTCTGCGCAGTTGATCGTGATTTTCCTTTGCTAGGCGGATTCAAGCGACGCGGCTAAAAACTGCACACAGAGGTGCGGAGGAAATTTGAAAAACGCGATGTGGGTACGTCGCGTTTTTTTGTTTGGGAGCCGCTGCGCAGGGCGATGATGAACGGAATGTTATTTGTCCAGCAGTTGAAACCCGTTGAACGTGCCATCCCAATGATCTGCATAAGCGAATATCTCAAGAAAGTCGATGTGCCCTCCCTTGAGAAAAACAACAGCACCCATGCCATTGGGGACGTCTGGGAGTTCAATGCGTTTACTCAGGCTGAGCGTGCCATCGGGAAGCGTAACGGCTGAGTGGTTCGGAGCAAAGTGAGTGAAACTACCGACGCCCGTGAACTCGCGCTTGAGCACGTGCAGGCTGGGCAAACATGGCGCAAGCGCCGGCACCTGCTGTGCGATTTGGCGAAGAATCGCGCTCTCGAATTCGTTAGTGGTTAACTGTCCCGGGCGCATAGGAGTTCTTCGGAGAAATTAGGTTATTCTACTGGTTGCAATGGGTTGCTTCTAATAATCGGAGAGGAGAAAAGGGTGAAGCAAACGGGGAAGAATAGCAGGGCGAGAATCGGAATGATGAGGTCTTGAGGGAGTAGGAGAAACATATAACCCTCTCGTGTAGCGGTGCTGCTGGCCCACGTGCCGCAGTAAAGGAAAGTAAAAAGATAGAACCCTAAAAGCCAGCGACGCAATTGGGCGGTGTAGCTCTCGACCGTCAATCGCTGCAGAAGAAACAAGGTGCCGATTGGTAGAAGTGCGCCGAGAAGCAAAATAAAAATCCCGAGAACATCTTTAAAAGGCGTCATGCTGTGCGGGATGTTGGCGGTTGCGGCCAAGGCCAAGAGCGCGGCCAAAAGCGCACACGGGGTGAGGGCGAAAAGCATGAGCACC
>CALNBE010000111.1 GCA_937874455.1 uncultured Opitutia bacterium
GGATTGGGTGCGCGCTGGCGGCCGGCTTTTCATCAATGCTGCGCCGAATGAGGGTGGCAGCATGAATCTGGGGTTTGGCCTGAGTTTGAATTACACTTCCGAAGAAATGGATATGACTCACAGCAACAACGCCTATGCGGTGGATCCGAATCACGAGATTTTTGATGGAAACTATGGAAATGCCGGGGGCACTTTTTCCGGGAACTGGTTTTCTCATGCAACTGTCAGCGGAGAGGGATTGAATTCTTTAATTACGGGCGATGTGGGGGTGATATTGGGGGAAAAAACCTTTGGCGAAGGCGGGGTGCTGGTGGGGGGTATGACGCTGCCGCATTATCATAACCCGTCGCAAGAATCCTATGATTTGCTGGCGAACATTCTGGACTACGCCGCACACGGAACAATTCCGGAACCGTCAACTTATGCCTTGTGGGCCGGAGCGGCGCTGGCGGGAGTGGCGCTGGTGCGGCGGAGGCAGCGCTGAGACTGGGTTGGATTTTTCACAGAACCCTGTCCGGTGGCGGACGGGGTTTTTCTTGTCCCAGTCGCTTGGGGGCAAAGGAAATTTCCTCCGCGCCCCGGCGGTGCGGAAGCAGGCTTTCTGCCTGCGGAGGAAATTTACCGGTAGATTTGGGATTGCGGCCAGTCGGCGGGGGCGGCGCCGAAGTTTTTGTTTGGCTCGCTGCCCATGACAAATTTCAGGATGCCGCCGCGCATGATGTCGCGGTAGGTGATGTAGCTCTTGGTGTAGGGACGACCGTTTAACTCGGCGCGCTGGATGTAGATGTTTTCCGGGCTGTTGTTTTCGGCGATTACGGTGAAGCGTTTCCTTTGCGGCAGTTCGATGGAGGCCTTTTCGAACAGTGGACTGCCGAAGACATAGCAGCCGCTGACCGGGTTGACCTGGTAGAAGCCGAGCGCGGAGAGAATATACCAAGCGGACATTTGCCCACAGTCTTCGTTGCCCGCGAGCCCGTCGGGCTGGTCATGATACATTTCCTTCATCACGTGCCGCGCCCAGTAGGCGGATTTCCATTGCTGGCCGACGAAGGGGTAGAGGTAGATGACGTGGTGGTCGGGCTCGTTGCCCGCGCAATACATGCCGACCATGCCAGTCATGTCGGGCACGCCAGCGGCCTCGGTGAACTCAGTGGCGAAGAAAGCGTCGAGCTTTTTGGAAAAACCTTCGGCCCCGCCCAGCATCTGGATCAGGCCTTCGACATCCTGGGGCACCAGCCAGATGTATTGCCAGGCGATGCCCTCGGTGAAGTGCCGCATGGTGGTCGGGGAGAAATTGGGATCCCAGGTGCCGTCGGCTTTTTTGCCACGGAAAAATCCGACTGCGGGATCGTAATAATGGCGGTAGTTTTGCCCGCGCTGCGCGTAGGTGGTGAGGTCGTCCTTTTTCCCCATGCTTCGGGCCATTTGGGCGATGCCCCAGTCGCTCAAGGCGTATTCGAGACCACGGGCGACGGACTGGGAGACCTCCTTGTCGCAAGGAATCCAGCCCTGTTCGCGGACGTAGCGGAGGCCTTCCTCGTCGCGCAGTGAGGAGGCTTTGACGGCTTCCCAGGCCAGTTCCTTGTCGATTTTAAAACCCTTGAAGTAGGCGTCGATCACCACTGGCACGCCGCCGTAGCCGACCATGGTGTTGGTGTCGTTGCCGCGCAGGTGCCAGATGGGCAGTTTCCCCTGCTGCTGGTAAATTTTCAGCATGGAAGTGACCATGTCTCCGACCCGCTCGGGTTGGAAAATGGTGAGCAGCGGGTGCTGGGCGCGGTAGGTGTCCCAGAGGGAGAAAATGGAGTAGTTGGTGAAACCCGGTTTCTCGTAAACTTGCTTGTCGGTGCCGCGATAGTCCCCGTTGGCGTCGTTGTAGAGCGTCGGGGCGATCATGGTGTGGTAAAGCGCGGTGTAGAAAATGCGCCGGGTGGCGGAGTTGCCACCGGCGACCTGGATACGGTTGAGCTCGCGGTTCCACTTGCGGTTGCCGTCCTGCACCACGCGCTCGAAATCCCATCCGGGAGTTTCCTTGCGGATGTTGGCGAGGGCGTTTTCGACGCTGACCGGAGAGACGCCGACTTTGAGAATGATTTGCTGCGGCGCGGTGGCGTAGCTGACGATGGCCTTGGTGAACTCGCCCGCGTGCTCTCTGGGGGTTCCCTCGATCCTCCGGGTGTCTTCGAAGAGCGAGAGTTGCTGGATTGGCTGGGAAAATTCGATGGCGAAAAACTCGCGTCGGTCGGAGGCCCAGCCGCGGGAGAAACGGTGGCCGACCAGCGTGGTGGCGTTGAGTTGCTTGACCCAGGTTTTCTTGGCGGTGCTCTGGCCGACTTTGAGGTCGAGGATGATTTGCGCCTCCTCGGGGCGGGGGAAAGTGTAGCGGTGGAGGCCGACGCGCTCGGTGGCGGTCAGCTCGACCTTGATGCCGCTGTCGAGCAACACCGCGTAGTAGTTGGGCCGGGCGATTTCGTTCTCATGGGAATAGCGCGCGGCGAAGCCCGGTCCGGGCTCCTGCTTGGTGCCGCGGTAGGGATTGGGTTTCCCCATGTAGGGCATGAGCAGGATGTCGCTCAAGTCGCCGCAGCCCGTGCCGTTGAGGTGGAGCATGGTGAAGCCCGTCATCACGTCGTCGGAATAATGGTAGCCGGAGCACCAGTCCCAGCCCTGTTCGAAATTGGTCGGGCCGACCTGCACTGCGCCAAACGGCACGCTGGCACCCACGAAGACGTGTCCGTGGCCGCCGCTGCCGATGTGGGGATCGACGGCAGTGAGCGGGCCGGACTCCTCAACGAGGTTGGGCAGGGCGGCGAAAAGCCCGGCGGAGGAAAAAAGGCCGAGGAGCAGGGCGGGGAATTTTTTCAGCATGACGAAAACCATAGGGAGGTTTGGCGGCGCGGCGAAGCCCGGAGTTGTCAATGGCGCGAAACTCCGGTGTGACAGCGGAACCGCGCGGCGAAAAAGCGTGTCTGCATGCAGCATGAAAAACTGGCGGCGCACGGGAATGGCGGGGGCGATGGTTTTGCTGGGCGCGCTGACGGCGGGCGCGGAGGAAAATGCTCCGGCGGCAAAGGAAATTTTGGCTCCGGCGGACCGCTCGCCCTACGGCGTGTGCGCTCACCTGGCCGGTGGCGGGGAGCATGAGCAGATGCCGCGCAATTTGCAATTGATGCGGGCGGCGGGCATCGGCTGGGCGCGGGCGGATTTCCCTTGGAGCAGTGTGGCGACGAAGGACGGCGGCTGGCGGTTCGTGCATCTGGATCGGGTGCTGGCGCAGGCGGAGGAAAACGGAATGCGTGTGCTGCCGATTCTCGATTACGATGTGCCGTGGGCGTCGCCGGCGTACCGACATCTGGATGCCTGGGAGGAATACGTGACGCGGGTGGTGTCGCGTTACCGCGACCGGGTGCGCTACTGGGAGGTGTGGAACGAGCAAAACCTGGAGCAATTCTGGCGGGAGAAACCGGATCCGAAAAACTACCAGTTGCTGCTGGCGCGGACTTATGCCGCGATCAAACGCATCGATCCGCAATTGCAGGTTGTTTACGGCGGATTGGCGGGCATTCCGTGGGAATTTCTGGAGGGCTCGCTGGCGGCGGGCGCGGCCCGGAGTTTTGACGTTTTCAACATCCACCCCTACCGCGCCGGCATGACCACGATGGCGCAGCTGGAGCAGTATTACGCGGAGTTGGTGCGTTTGCGGGAAACGTTGGATGCGCACGGCGCGCAGGGGAAACCTGTTTGGGTGACCGAGATGGGCTGGGCGACGCCGCCGGGCGTGTCGGCGATCCCGCAGGGGATTCTGGCTGCGGCAAAGGAAATTCTTTCCCCGGAGGCAAAGGAATGGCCGCTGGCGGTGCTGATCGACGAACGGCTGCCGCAGCGCCGCGTGTGGAGCCGGGAGAGCGTGGAGAAAATTCTCCCGCCGGGCGGCCGGGTGGTGCCGGTGCGGCTGGAGGCGCTGGCGGATTTGTCGCCGAAAAAAACACCCGCACTGCTGCTGCCACCGGGGGAAATTTGCCTCACGCCCTGCCTGGAGGATTTGCAGCGCTATGTGCGCGCTGGCGGCGTACTGATCCTCCTCGGCGGCGTGCCGTTTTACTACGACACCGGGTGGC
>CALNBE010000112.1 GCA_937874455.1 uncultured Opitutia bacterium
AAACAGCAATTGCGAATGCCGCTTGCCAACTTGGTGTGTCAGCACCCGCTGCGGGCTGCCCGTGGTCCAGGACAATTCCTCCGCGAAGCGCGTCCAGGCCTGCTGTGCCAACGCCACGCCCGCCTCCAGCAGCCGCTCGGAATCGGTCTGCATCACCAGCGCATCGGCATCCGAATCGCCCTCGCACAGCGTGTTGGCAGAGGAATCGGTTTGCCCCGCGCCGCCAAGCAGCCGGGGGGAATTTTCCGCCACGAGGCTCTCGTGGCACAACACTGCGGCCACCGCGCCCGCGCCGATGGTCAGATTGGCGAAATAGGGTTTGATGGCGTTCCGGTCGTGGGTGCCGTGATTCAAAATTTCAATGGTGCGCTCGACCAGCGGACGGCCGTTTTCCCCGGAGCAAATCAAGGCGCGCTTAATTTGCCCGCTCTCGATCAGGCCCGCAGCCAGCGTCATCGCGTTCAAAAAACCAAGGCAGGCGTTCGACACGTCGAGGATTTGGGCACCGGGATTCGCCTGCAGCAGGCCGTGAACAGCAGTGCCGCACAGCTGGAGATCCGCGCCGAGGCCGTGCACGTAGGCGGCGGTGGACGGTTCCAGGCGGTCGCGGCACACGCCGGCGTGGATCAATAAATCAATTTCCTTCGCGCCGACTCCGGCTTTGGCCAGCGCATTTTCCCCCGCCAGCGCGGAAGCGGCGGAGGGACGCATGGGGCGCGACCAAAACCGCCGCTCCTTGATCCCGGTCATCAGCTCCAGACGTCCGGCGGGCAAACGCAGCCGGTTGTAAAGCGGCGCGAGTTTCCCGTTCGCGAAAGTAGACGACGACTGATCAGAACCGCGAGCGAAGCAATTCTGACTTTCGAGAATTTCATTTCTTAAAAATTAACCCCGGATGACACGGATAAAGTGGATGTTTTCCGGCAGAGAATCCTGTCGTGAAACGTGGTGCATTTTCCCGGAGGAAATAAATAATCTGTGCCATCCGTGTCATCCGTGGTTTTAAAGTTCCCTACAATCGTGTGGCGGCTTTGACGGCGGTTTCATCGAAGAAATTCCAGCCCATGCCGGCGTCCACCGTGATGCCCTGGGCGTTGACGCCGCTGGAGCGCGGGCTGAGGAGCCAGACGGCGGTGTCGGCAACTTCCTGGGTGGTGATGTTGCGTTTCCGCATGGTGAGTTTTTCCGCGAAGAGGTAATTCTCCAAATAGCCGGGAATGCCCGCCGAGGCGCTGGTCTTGAGTGGTCCGGCATTTACAGTGTTGAAACGCACTTCGGAATCCTCGCTGAACGATTTTGCGAGGAAGCGCGTGGCCGATTCCAGCGCGGCCTTGATCGGCGACATGTAGCCGTAGCTGGCGGCGGTCACCTGGGCGGAAATGCCGATGGCCACCACCGAGGCCGCGGAGGAAAAATGCGGCTTAAAGGCCCGGGCCAGCTCCACCAGCGAGAAGGCGGAAATGGCGGTAGCTTGGAGGAAATCCGCCCGCTTGGTTTCGTGAAATGGCTTCAATCCTTCGGAGTAATTGGCAAAGGCGATGCTGTGCACCAGCCCGTCGAGTTTCCCATGCGCCGCGGCGACATTTTCCGCCAGCGCGCCGGTTTGCGCCTCGTCCTCCACGTCGCAGACAAAGACGGATTTTCCGGCGAGCAGCTTCGTCAGTGATTCCCGTCGCGCCTCGGAGCGCACGCTGTAAATTACCTTCGCGCCAAGCGATTCCAATGTCTGCGCGATATGCCAAGCCACCGATTTTTTATTGGCCACGCCGGTGACCAGAAACTGCTTCCCTGCCAGTTGCAAGTAATCCATCGCGGAGGAAATTTAGTTTTTGTCGAGCAGCGCCAGCGCGTAACGGATCGTCAGCACCGCCTTGCCGTCCTTGAGGATTTTGCCCGACATGAAATAAAAGCTCTGCATTTTTTCGCCCATCGTGACCTCGATGGTGATGGTGTCGCCGGGGAAAACCATGTTCTTGAACTTCGCCTCCTCGATGCGGCACAGCACCGGAGTTTTTCCCTCCGCGTTCTCGCCCTCCGCCTGCAATTTTTTCACCAGATAAATCGCCCCGGTCTGGAACACCGCCTCGCAGAGCAGCACGCCGGGCGTGATCGGGTTTTGCGGATAATGGCCCTGATAGAAAAATTCCTCCGCCCGCAACGTGCGCCGGCAAGTCGCCCCGTTTTCGCGCAGCTCCACAATTTCGTCCACAAACAAAAACGGCGGCCGGTGCGGAATGGTATCAAGAACCTCTTGTTGCATAACCGCCAAGGCATAGAGATGCCTTGATGCGTTGCCAGAAAAAAGCCCCCGGGCATCAGCTGTGTTTCCGGTTGCCATTTCCTCCGCGCGGTCAAATCTCCTCCGCATGCAGCCCGTCCTCGTTGCCCTGCTCGCCCTAGCAAGCGCTTCCCCCGCGATTGCCTCCGCTGACTCCGCTTCCCCCGACGGCTGGGACCGGGAGCGGTTTTTTAGGGAGGTACGGCTTTTTGAAATTTCGGAGCCGACCAGCGCAAAGCCAGAGCAGATCTTCATGACCAAAATGCTGGAGGAGCAATTGCAACGGCCCTTGCGCGAGGAGGAACGCCGGGTGCTTGGCCGAACGGACTCCGGGAAGTGGCGCGTTTACGAGGATGATCAGGTTCGTTTTGAACTCCCGGACGATCCGCTGCTGAAAGTCAGCCTCAGCACACCCGCAACCCCCAAGTCTGCCTCCGTGGTGGGTGGTGCCGTCAGGAGCGGCAGCATCAGTTCCTTCAAACGCTACGTCGTGACCGTGGGCGAAAATGTGCCCTATGTGTTGCTGTTTCTGGGTGAAACCACCGACCTCGACAACAGCGTCTGCTTCTGCGGACCCATTGTTTTTGAAAAAATCACCCTCCGCGAAGGCAATTTGCGCCGCTTCGATTTCCTTTCCTCCGGGGACATCAAACGCGCTCAGGCCATCGGCGCGACCGAGCGGCTGGTGCTGCACGAATGGACCCACACGGCGATCCCGCAAGCGGCCTACGCCCGCATCGCCGCCTCTCTCACTCTCAAGAAAAAGAGCCCGCTCAGCCGGGAGGAATGGCAAAGGAAAACCGGCAAAGACTTCGCTTGGATTGATCGAGGCGCCACCATCGCCGAACTGCGCGCCTTTTTCGGAAGCACCGGAAAGCTCGAAAACAACGTGCTGACCTTCGAGGAAATCGAAAATCCCGATACCGTTTACCATTCCAAAACCATCTGGACATTTCCCCTGAAAAACGGCGCTTTGGTCGAAGACGGCTCCATCAAAAAGACCTCCCTTGACTTACAGCTACCACAACAGGGAACCGCAGCTTGGGGTCGCGGCCTGCAGGCGTCCTCCGAGGAAGGCAGTCCTTGGGAGAATACTCATGATGGCACTGCCACGATCCCCGCGACTCCGGAAAATCTGGCTTATTTTTGGGAACAGTTTCTCAACGAATCCATCACCAACGACCCCGAATTTTGGGACACTTGGTGTGTCACCGCCAGCAGCCTCCACGGCAGGGACATTGTCAATCCCGCCATCCTTCCCGTCGTCAAAAAGCATTTCCTCAATCCGCGACTCCCGCCAGAAAAGGCCGCCGCGCTTCTGGAAACTTACGGGCACGGAGACCTGCTGCCCGAAATGATCCTCGCCCGGCTGCAAATGGAATTTTCCTTCTGGGAGAAAAACCCGCAGGCCGATCCCGTTGCCCTCGGCTTTTCCTCCGCGCTGTTGCAATATCTCGACGAACCCCGGCAGCGGAAATGGATTCGCCAGGGACTCCTGCATCCCAGTGCGTACATCCGCTTTCAAGCCATTTTTATGTGCGACCAACTGCCGAACGAGGAAGGCGCGGCCACAGTGCGCCAGCTTTTGGCGGAGGAAAAAGCGCCTCCGGCCATTCGCTCCGCAGCCTTGAACCTGCTCGCCGAAAAGGCCGGTTCCTGGCTCACCGCGGCGGATCGCACTTGGGTGAAAACGCTGGTCGCGGCAGAGGAACACACTTACGCCCGAGACACCCTGCTCCGCTGGCTTGAAGAATCGACGGAAGAATAAGCCATTTTGCCATGCCGCCGTCGATTGCCGGCGGCATGGATTTACTTCCGCAGCGCGGTCTGCCACCGCTCGGCCATCCAAGCGTAGCCCGCCATTTGCGGGTGCAGTTTGTCGGAGGAAAGTCCGTCGGAGGGAAACCCTTTGTTCATCTCGACCAGCGACACTTTTTTGCCCGCCGCCCGGGCCGCAGCCACCTTCCGCCGGACAATTTTGTTATACGTGTCCACCGCCTTCGCCCGCTGCGGATTATCGGCGCGCGGAGGGATGGTCGCCACGATCAGCCGGGCATCCGGGCACAACTGGGTGATTTTGTTGATCAAGTGCTCCAGCGTGGTGTCGATGCCCTCCAAGCCGTGAATCTGGATATCGTTGGTTCCCGCCATCAGGAGAATCACGTCGGGGTTGAGCGCGGGCTGCCCGACTGCCGCGTTTCCCGTCAGCCAGTAGCCCGGATCGGCACTGCCGTCCGATTCTTTTGTCCGGACCCTCCCGTCCAAATTTCCTAGCATGTCCCGCATCGTGTAGCCGCCGTGGCCTTCGTGATGCCGCTGCGCGTCCGGCAAAACAGTGGGCGGGGCATCTGCGGGACGGGTGCGATCCAGCGCGGTGCTGTTACCGACAAAGGTAACCTTGATTCCGGCCTTGGTCAGCCCGGTATAAAGCGGCCCGCGATATCCGGCATCCCCGCTGCGCGAGCCGCGGGTAATAGAGTCTCCCAGCGGCATTATGGTCAGCGTGTCCGTCCTCGGAACGGCTGCAACGGCGAACGCGCCAGACAGGCAGACAGACAAGGCGGCCAGAAACATCCGCGTTGTCCGCGGCAAGCAAAGGAAAGATCGCATAAGCAAAGAGAAGGAATAGGTGTTCATTCGCGCTTTTTCCGAGCCTTCAAGAGCCCTTCCCCGCCGGGGCACTCAACAGTTAAGCCCCTCTTCGAAACACGGCACCGGGAAATCACCCGCGGCGGCGACGCAACGCGACCGCGCCGGCCAAGGCTAGAATGCCGCCAGCCAGATAAGCGTAGGGGGAGGATTCGTGGGCGGAGACTAGGTTGATGCCACCGGCGACGTGTTCGATGCGGAACTGGTGGCCGTCCACCTCCAGGATTTTCCCATCGGCCAAAACCGAGGACGCGCCCAGAATTTCCCCCGCGTTTTGGATCAGCCGGAAAGTCAGCCCTTCTTCGAAGGAAAATCCATCCAGCACCACATTGATCGTTACGCCTTCCGCCAGCATCAGGTCGCCACCCGTCAGCAGCAACTGGCTGTATTCCGCCACACTGCGAATCACGATCTCCAGCACTGCGGTGGATTCGAGGGAAACATCGCCTTGCACCGTCAGCGCGCCCGGCGAATTTCCGGGTGCCAGTTTCCCGGAAACCTGCAGATCGCCCGCCAGTGTTCCCGTGCCACCCAACGTCGCGCCCGCCCCCACCGTGGTCAGCGTACTGGCCAGACTGCCGTTCACCACCAGTTTTCCCTCCGCCACAGAGGTCGTGCCAGTGTAGGAGGGGTTGACGCCCGACAAAATCTGCGTGCCCGTCCCGGTTTTCACAAAACCCCCGGTGCCGCTAATCACGCCTGAAAATTCTGTCGTCGCATCGGCGGAGCGATTGACGGTCAATTTTCCTTCGCCGAGCAGGACTTTTCCTTCGCCCGCCAGACTGGCGATGGTCGCCTGATTGTTGTTCAAATCCAGCGCACCCGCAGCGGCAATGAAAACATCCGTGCCAGCCGGAAGATTGTCGGAAACTCCGGTGCGGTTGTATTGATCCAGCAACGATACTTTCCATTGCTCGGCCATCCATTCGTAGCCTTCCCTCTGCGGGTGCAGTTTGTCGAAGGAAAGCCCGTTGGCCGGGAAGCCATCGTTCATGTCGGCGAGCGACACGTTTTTCCCCGCAGCTTGGGCTGCCGCGATTTTTTGCCGAACAATTTCGTTATAGGTGTCCACCGCCTCGGCGCGCGCAGTGGTGTCGGTGCGCGGCGTGATTTCCGCCACGATCAGCTTGGTGTCTGGCCGCAGCTCGGCGATCTTGTTGATCAAATTCTCCAACTTGCCTCCGATGCCGCTCAGTCCGTAAATCTGGATGTCATTGGTTCCCGCCATCAGGAGAATCACATCCGGATTTTGCGCCGCCTGCCCGGTCGCCTCATTTCCCGTCAGCCAGTAGCCGGGATCGTAGGTACCGCCGGAGTCCGATGATTGCACCTGCCCGTCCAGATTCCCCAACATTTGATTCATCACGTAGCCGCCATGGCCCTCGTGGTGCCGCTGCTCGTCGGGCAACACCGTGGTGGAGCCGGCGGGGCGATCCTTGTCGAGGGCCGTGCTGGTGCCGACGAAGGTAAAGTTGATGCCCGCCGCAGTCAGCGAAGTGTAGAGCGGGCCGCGATACCCGGCGTCATTGCTGCGCGAGCCGCGAGTAATGGAATCGCCCATCGGCATGATTTCCAAATTGCTCGGCAGCGAATCCTGCAAACGGAGGGTGCCGTTTTCGATGGTGGTGCGGCCGGTGTAGGTATTGGTGCCGCCGAGGGTGACGGTGCCGGAGCCGGTTTTCACCAAGTTGCCGGTGCCACTGATGGCGTTGCCGACGTTCAAGTCCGTGGAGCGATCAAAGGTCAGCGTGGCGTTATTGGTCACCGCGCCAAAGCCCAAGCTACCGCCGTTGACCACTTTCAGAGTGCCTTGGGAAATCAGCGTATCCCCGTGCGAATTGGATTTGTTGAGCACGAATGTCCCGGCCCCGGTTTTGGTGAAATTTCCTTCGCCGGAAAAACCCGTCCCCTGCCAGACGGTGTAGGTGCTGGTGTCAAACGCCAGTCCCGCGCCAGTCAATTTCACTGCGGAGAGGTTTTCAAAGAATCCGCTGGCTGCCGTGCGGTCGCGGGTGGCCGTGATGGTGCCGCCGGCGGCATTGACGGACGCCGTGCCGCTGCCGCGCCAGATCTTGCTCACCTGAAGCGTGCCGCCCTTCAGGTTGATGTCTCCGCTGGTGCCGCCGAGTTTAACGTTTCCGGTCACAATAAATTTCGCGGAGTCATTCAAGGTCAATGATCCCCCACCGCTGCCATTTCCTATCACCAAAGAATCCCCTCCCGAACTGCCCCGCACCGTCCAATTGGCCGCGTCCGAAAGTGTGAGCGAACTGGTGCCGCTGCCGTTGCCGATGTATAAATTTCCTCCGCTCCCCGTTTGCTCCGCCGAGGCCGTGCCCGACAGTTTCATCACGCCGTTGGCGTTGTGACCGATGCGCAAATTCCCGATGCCATTCACGATCAACTGCCCGCCAGTCATCTCGTATTCCCCCGCGCTATTGAAGCCGATGGCCGAGTTGGCCGCGTAGCCCGTCGGCGAAGAGCCGGGAGTGAGGGTCAACTTTCCTCCGGTCTGCAAAAGCCTTCCTCCGCCCTGAAGATAAAGATGCGTGGGCGTCAGCGTGTCGCCGGAGGAAATTGTCACCGTTTTGGCTGAATCCAAATCAGCCACTGCGTCCGTTCCGGCCCCGGTGGCAGACGGCACCTGCCCGTTGCTCCAATTACTCCCAAGGGCAAATGCCCCGTCCTCGCCGACCCAGACTGCGGCAGACAAAAAGCTTCCAACCCAAACGAACGCTGTGGCGAGCAATACTGATTTTCGGGAAGCAACTTTGGAAACATGCATGACAAAAGGGAGCTGGGACTCTTTTCCCCTTTTCCTGCCACGGGCAAGCATCTCTCCCCCAGGATAGGTCAACAGTTCAGGCATTTGGATCGCGCCTTGCCCGTGTTCGCAATTCGCGCAAGCCGGACCGCTCCCGCCCGCCGCCGTTCGGAGACCTGCGCAGCTGCACCGCAGCTGCCGGGAAATCTGCCGACAAGGCTGCCTCCGCCGCCATAATCGGCCATCCAGCCTCCCGCCCGATTAATGGTGTCCCTCACAAGTTCGCCCATTCCGCCCACCGCTTCGAGCTTGCCAATGCCGTTTTGTCCGCGTGAATGCTTCTCCCTTTACTCCCTTCCCTTCAACTCTTCAGCGATTCTCCATGAGCAAAGTCCTTATCATCGGTGCCGGCGGCGTAGGCAATGTCGTCGCCCACAAATGTGCCCAAGTCCCGGAAGTTTTCTCCGAGATACTGCTGGCCTCCCGCAACGAAAACAAGTGCAAGGTCATCGCCGCCGATGTCAAAGCCGCCACTGGCCGTGAGATCCAAACTGCCAGCGTGGATGCTGAAAATGTCGAGGCAACCGTCGCCCTGATCAAAAAATTCCAGCCCAAGCTCCTGATCAACGTCGCCCTGCCTTATCAGGATTTGCCGTTGATGGACGCCTGCCTCCACGCGGGTATTCATTACCTCGACACAGCCAATTACGAACCGCCCAACCATGCCAAGTTCGAATACTCCTGGCAGTGGGCCTATCAGGAGCGGTTTCAAAAGGCCGGCCTTACCGCCTTGCTCGGCTCCGGATTCGATCCAGGCGTCACCAATGTTTTCTGTGCCTACGCGCAGAAGCACCTTTTCGACGAAATTGAGCTGATCGACATCATGGACGCCAATGCGGGCGACCACGGCTATCCCTTTGCCACCAACTTTAACCCCGAAATCAACATCCGTGAAATCACCCAGCGCGGGCGCTTCTGGGAGCAGGGCGAGTGGCGGGAAATCGATCCGCTCTCCATCCACCAAGAGTACGAATATCCGGTCCTCGGCGCCAAGTCGAGCTACCTGCTCTACCACGAGGAACTGGAGTCGCTCGCCCAAAACATCAAGGGTCTGAAGCGCATCCGCTTCTTCATGACTTTTTCCGAAAAATACCTCACCCACCTGCGGGTGCTGGAAAACGTCGGCATGACCCGCATCGACCCGATCGAGTTTCAGGGCCAGCAGATCGTCCCGATCCAGTTTCTCAAGGCGATCCTGCCCGACCCCGCCTCGCTCGGCCCGCGCACCAAAGGAAAAACCTGCATCGGCTGCGACATCACCGGGACCAAGGACGGGAAGAAGAAACGCGTCTTCATCTACAACATTTGCGACCATCAGGAGTGCTACCGCGAGGTCAAGTCCCAGGCCATCAGCTACACCACCGGCGTCCCCGCCATGATCGGTGGCGCGATGTTGGCGACAGGGAAATGGCTTCGCCCCGGCGTCTGGAACATGGAGCAGTGCGATCCCGATCCGTTCATGGACATGCTCAACCAGCACGGGCTACCTTGGCATATTCAAGAATTGCCGGTCGCGGAGTAAATTTCCCTCCGCCGCGTCTTTGCCCAGCCGGGTGCCTCCCTGAAAGCGCCCGGCTTTTTTATCAACCGAAAAAACCTCCCATGCGTCTCCTGACATTTTCCTTTGCTGCCGCCCTCGCCCTGCCGCTTCTCGGTTGCGGAGAATCCAAACCGGAGCCCGCCCCCGCCCGTCCGGCCAGCTGGGCGCAACCGGTCACCGCAACCTCGCCGGAAAATTTCTACCAAGTCAGCACAGCCCTTTTCCGCTCGGAATATCCGGAGAAGGAATCCATCGCGGCCCTGCAGGCAGCGGGCATCAAAACCATCGTCAATCTCCGCTCCAGCAATGACCAGTCCGAGATTTTTCAGGAAAAAGGCTTTACCACCCACTGGCACAAAATGAACGCCGGCTCGGTCAGCGAAGCCGATCTGGTCGCGGTGCTCCAATTGCTCCGAACCTCGCCCCAGCCCGCCCTTGTCCACTGCTGGCACGGCTCCGACCGCACCGGTTTCATCGTCGCGGGCTACCGGATCATTGAGCAGGGCTGGAGCAAGGAGGATGCCATCGCCGAGCTGCGCCGCGGCGGCTTTGGTTACCATGAATTTTGGTATCCCAACATTATCGACACCCTCAGCTCGCTCGATGTCGCAGCAGTCAAACTGGAGCTGGATCGTCCAGCTGGAGCTGGGGAAAACGCCCAGTAAAATTGTCCGGCGGATAAGCGCGGCCAAGCGTCAATCTTCGCCCAGACCAATGTCGTCGATTTCCTCCGCGACAGCTTTGGCCGGAGCGGAGGCTACGTGCAGATAACGCGATTCCGGAACCTCCCGGAGAACAGTGAACTCGGCGTGAAACCCGGCGTGCAACAAAGTCCGGATTCCGGCAGGCAGGGCGTGCACCGCCTGTTGAAAATCCGGAGAGCCGGGATAGGCCGCCGGGATTTCCGGCACCAGTTCCCCATCCCAGCCTGCGGACGATCCGCCAGCGCGCAATTCCGCCGCCTCCGCTTCCTCAATGCCGGTCATTTGCTCCAACGGCGGGCCGTCCGCAAAAGGAGCATCTGCTGGTGGGGTGGGGGCCGGCGGTTTCCTTGACATCTTTTTCGGAGCCGGGTCTTCCTCCGGAATACCAGCGTGAATTGGCCGTTCCCCCGCCCCGGCCATAGGGCCGGGCAGCGGGGTTTTCCCCAGCGAAGTTGGCGGCACCGAAATTTTCCCCGGCGCAGGGTTTTCCTTCGCGTCAACCGCAACTGTCGGCAGCGCTGCGGGAGGCGTGCTCTCTATTTTTTTTTGGCCGGCTTCCTGGGGAAGGCCGGCGGCGAGGGAGGAAATTTCCTTGATCAACGTGTCGATCGCCCTTGATCGGCTTTGCTCCACCGCCTTGAGCAGCGCGACTTCGAAGTTGGCCCGTTCGGACAAACCGCCGCGCACCCCGGCCTCGCCGGCCTGCAGAGTCTCCAGCATCCGAAGCAATTGCTCGGTCGCCAATGAAGTCCCGAGAAATGCCGTCGCGCCCTTTTCCCGGATCGAGACCAGCAGGGCTTCGCGTATCCGCGCTTGGGCGTGCTGCAGGACGCGGAGCAAATCGCGGCCTTCGCTGACAAATTTGTCCGAGAGCGAGATCACCCGTGCATAGTCGCCCGCCGCCATCGCGGCAGTCAGCGCCTGAATTTCCTCCGCGGATGCCAGTCCGTAGATGTCGAGCACGTCCGGGGCGGAAATCTTTTTCCCGCAAAAGGAAATGACCTGGTCGAGAATCGACTGAGAATCGCGCATCCCGCCGTTGGCCAGCCGGGCGATGGCCAGCAAGGCTGCGTCATCGGCCTCCACCCCGTCGGCGGCGACAATTTCCTTTAAGCGGCCGGCGATTTTTTCCTCCGGGATCGGCTGAAACTCAAAACGCTGGCAGCGGGAGGTGATGGTCGGCAGCACCTTGTCGGACTCGGTGGTGGCGAAGATGAATTTGATGTGCGGGGGCGGCTCCTCCAGCGTCTTGAGCAGGGTGTTGAACGCCTCCTTGGTGAGCTGGTGAACTTCGTCGATGATGAAAATTTTGAACTGGCACTGGGTCGGCGCGAACTGGCATTCCTCGCGGATGGTTTTCGCGTCCTCAATGCTGCGGTTGGTGGCGGCGTCGATTTCGATCACATCCATGCACGCACCGGCCACGATGGCCTGGCAGACCGGGTCGTCCGCGGGCGGATTCGTCTTGGGGCCTCCGGTGCAGTTAAGCGCCTTGGCAAAGATACGGGCAGTGGTGGTTTTTCCCGTGCCGCGCGGACCGACAAACAGGTAGGCATGGCCGATCCGGTTGGTCTCAATCGCGTTCTTCAACGTGCGCACAATGTGCTCCTGTCCGACAATTTCGTCGAACTGCTGGGGGCGCCACCGCCGGGCAATAACTTGATAGGAACCTTCTGCCATCGTGAGAAGCCGCGAGGGAAACCTGCCCGCCGGGGAATGTCAACGTCCGGGGGCCGGGCGGGGGGAATTTCCTTTGCGGGAACCTTGCCTTAGCGGCGCAATGCCGCATCCCGGTAATGCGTCGCGGCTGTTTCCAAAAAGGCGTGCGCCACACTGGCTTGATCCAGCAAGTCAACCTTGGTCAGTTTCTTTCCCTTCTCCAACGGCCTGCCCCAGCCTCCGGGATAGAGGCCGCCAGGATCCTGCAATTTCGCGTAAATAAATTCGCAAATCATGTCGCAATTTTTCAGCCACTTGGTGTCGCGATCGACCAGATACAGCTCCAGAAACGCGCCCATCATCAGATGCCCGAAGCGTCCGCTGTCATCCATGGATCCATCCTCGCGCACCCACCGTTTCAGGCAGGCACTTGCCACCCGCTGCGCCTCCTCCAGGTATTTTTTGTCACCGGTTTCCTCGTACAGCAGACATTCTGCCCGGACCATCAGCGCTGAGTTGTAGGAATATTTGTTCTTTCCAATCTTCCCGCTCAACTGGATGTGATCCCAGTAAAGTCCATCCTGATCCTGCAGGGTCGAGCGCATCCAGGCATGCAGGCGGATGGCCGTGGCCAGATAATCCTGCCGCGATTCGGGGATCTTTTTGTTGATGCGGTGCAGTTTGATGGCAGCGACAATGGTGGGCGCGGTGGAGCAGGCGTGTTTGCCGATTTTCCCCTGCGCCCGCCCGTCTTCCTTCCAGTAAATTCCTCCGCCCGTCGCATTGTCCTCCCCGCTCAAGACAAAGCGCATGGAAGCCTCGGCCCGCTTCAAGTATTCCGGGTCTTTGAAAATCTCGTAGCCCTTGATCAGCGCCAGCACCACCCAAACATTGTCATCGTAATAGCGATCCTTCGGTTTCGGGCAGGGCCAGATGTCGTAACCGCCCAGCGCGTCCTTCTGGATGTAAACATCCAGTGCTTTCGCGTATCCCTCCAGCGCCGGACGAAACTGCCGGACGTTCATCTTGGATGCCTCACCCAAGGCAGAAAGCTGGACGCCGCAGGCCCACATCATCGCCACCTCTCGTTTGGGATTTCGCTTTTCCTCCGCGGTGTCCGCCGAACGGCTGGAGTAAAGCCTGCGGGAAGGAATAAAATACTCATCGTCAATTTTCTTCAGCACCGCCTCACCCCATACCTGATAGCGGCGGGCCAGCATAAGATTTGCCGAACGGCTCAGGGGCGGCGGCGATTCTTCGGCAAAAACTGACTGGGGAATGCCGGAAAAAATGACCGCAAGAGCCAGTGTCATAGTCGCCAGCCAACCCGTTCCCGTGGTACGTTTCCGCCGCTTGTGCATGGAAGTGACCCAAAGGGAAACATTTCTGGCTGTCAATCCACTCGCGACAACAAAACGCCGCCGGGGCTATTCCCGGCGGCGTTCTGAAAGAAAAATGGAGCCGCTTATTTGGCGCCGGCTTTTTTCTTTCCGGTCGATTTAAAGAACCCCTTGATCTTCGCCGTCGCGTAGTCGCGGTTGAGCTGGGCGATGAAATCCAGCGTGATGCCCTTGGGGCACACGGCCTGGCATTCCCCGTAGTTGGTGCAATTGCCAAAGCCTTCGCTGTCCATCGTCTCCACCATCGCCACGGTGCGGCGATCCTTCTCCGCCTTGCCCTGCGGCAGGCTGTTGAAGTGTGAAACCTTTGCACCGACATAGAGCATCGCCGCCGCATTCGGGCAAGCCGCCACGCAGGCGCCGCAACCGATGCATTCCGCTGCGTCCATCGCCCGGTCAGCCACCGGTTTCGGAATCGGGATAATGTTCGCATCGATCGCCGAGCCAGTGCGAATGCTGATAAATCCGCCCGCCTGGGTGATGCGCTCGAACGCAGTGCGATCCACCACCAAGTCCTTGATCACCGGGAAGGGCTTGGCCCGCCACGGTTCGATGGTGATGGTCTCGCCGTCCTTGAAGTGGCGCATGTGCAACTGGCAGGTGGTGACTCCCTGCAACGGCCCGTGCGGCAAACCGTTGATCGTCATCGAGCAGGTCCCGCAAATTCCTTCGCGGCAATCGTGGTCGAAGGCAATCGGTTCCTCGTTTTGCGCCACCAGTTGCTCGTTGAGAATGTCGATCATTTCCAAGAAGGAGGACCCCGTGGAAATGTTGCTCACTTTGTATTCCTTGAACTCGCCGCGCGCCAAGCGGGTTTTTTGCCGCCAGACGCGAATCGTGAGGTTCAGTGTTTTTTCTTCGGAAGACATCGTTGTGAAAGTTAAAGGTTAACTTCTGGTTATTTGTAGCTCCGGGTGGCCAGCTTGACCTCCTCGTACTTGAGCTCCTCTTGGTGACGAATCGGCTCTTTGTCGTCGCCCTGGTACTCCCAAACGGCAACGTGGGCGAAGTGCGCATCATCGCGCATGGCTTCTCCATCCTCCGTCTGGTGCTCGGAGCGGAAGTGCCCGCCGCAGGATTCTTCGCGGACCAGCGCATCGCGGCACATGATCTCGGCAAACTCCAGAAAATCCGCCACCCGGCCCGCGCGCTCGAGTTCCGGGTTCAGGCTTTCGCCTTCGCCGACCACCCGCACGCGTTTCCAGAACTTCTCACGCAGCACCTTGATTTCCCCGATCGCCTCGGTGAGGCTTTCCTTGGTACGGGCCATGCCGCACTTTTCCCACATAATGTGGCCCAATTCCTGGTGCAGACTGCGGGGGCTCAGGTCGCCCTTGATTGCAAGCAGCTTCTTGGTTCGTTCCTCCACCTGATCCTTCACCGCCTTGAATTCCGGACGGTCAATGGAGGGCGCACCGCCGAGACCGCAACTGGCCAGGTAATCCGGTATAGTGGCGGGCAAAACGAAATAACCGTCGGCCAAACCCTGCATGAGCGCGGAGGCTCCAAGGCGGTTCGCGCCGTGGTCGGAGAAGTTCGCTTCGCCGCCGACAAACAGGCCGGGGATGGTGGACTGCAAATTATAATCCACCCACAGGCCGCCCATGGTGTAGTGGACGGCGGGAAAAATCATCATCGGCGTCTTGTAGGGATTTTCGCCGGTGATGCACTCGTACATGTCGAAGAGATTGCCGTAGCGCTCGCGAATCTTGTCCTCGCCCAGACGGTTGATCGCATCGCGGAAATCCAGATACACGCCCAAGCCGCTGCCAGGCGCGATGCCGCGCTTGTCGTCACAGGCTTCCTTCGCGGCGCGCGAGGAAATATCGCGCGGGGCCAAATTCCCAAAGCTTGGGTATTTTCGCTCCAAGTAGTAGTCGCGATCAGCCTCGGCAATGTCGCCGGGCTTCAACTCACCCTTGAGGATTTTTTGCGCCAGCTCGCGGGTCTTCGGCGCCCAGACACGACCGTCATTGCGGAGCGATTCGGACATCAAAGTCAGCTTCGATTGCTGGTCGCCGTGCACCGGAATGCAAGTCGGGTGAATCTGGGTAAAGCAGGGATTGGCAAACCCGGCACCGCGTTTGTAACAGCGGTAGGCGGCGGTGACGTTGCAGCCTTGCGCGTTGGTCGAGAGGAAGAAAACGTTGCCGTAGCCGCCGGTGCAGACCACTACGCAGTCGGCGTTCCACGCCTTGATTTCCCCGTCGATCATGTTGCGGGTCACGATGCCCTTGGCATGGCCGTCCACCAACACCAAGTCCAGCATCTCGTGGCGGCTGTACATCTTCACCGTGCCCAACCCGATCTGGCGGGAGAGCGCGGAGTAAGCGCCGAGGAGCAACTGCTGTCCGGTCTGGCCGCGGGCGTAAAAAGTCCGGGAAACCTGCGCGCCACCGAAGGAGCGGTTGTCGAGCAGTCCGCCGTATTCACGGGCAAAGGGAACGCCGGAGGCAACGGCCTGGTCAATGATGTTGCCGGAAACTTCGGCCAGGCGGTACACATTCGCCTCGCGGGCACGGAAGTCACCGCCCTTGATCGTGTCGTAAAACAGCCGGTAAACGCTGTCGCCATCGTTCTGGTAATTCTTCGCGGCGTTAATGCCACCCTGAGCCGCGATTGAGTGCGCGCGGCGGGGGCTGTCCTGATAACAGAAGCAGCTCACATTGAAGCCCATTTCTCCGAGCGAAGCGGCGGCAGCGCCACCGGCAAGACCGGAGCCGACCACGATCACATGGTATTTGCGGCGGTTGGCCGGATTGACGAGCTTGAGGTGCGCCTTGCAGTTGCTCCACTTGTCAGCGAGCGGGCCGGCGGGAATTTTTGCGTCGAGATTCATATTCGTTGTCTCCTCGGAGTTGGATCAGGGATTCACGCTGGAGGCGGCGGGCGCTTCGGCCACCTGGGCCGCAACTTCGCGGCCGCGCGGCGAGAAGTCCGTCGGCTTGTTTTTGATGACACCGGCGAGCACGCCCGCGGGGATGGCGACAAAACCGAGCAGCACGATCAGTCCGTAAACCAGAGCCAGCTTGTTCAGGAAGGAGCGCCACTTCTCATTACGGAAGCCCAGACTCTGAAAAACACTGCCGCATCCGTGACTCAGGTGGACAAAAATCAAAATCATGCTCACGATGTAGAACACGGAGACCCAAGTGACGCTGAAGCCGTCCACCACCATATTGTAAACATCCAGATACGGCGTGCCGGCGGAAACCGGATACTCCAGCACGTTGAAAAGCTTGGTGTCAACGGCCTCAACCAACTCGCCCTTGTAAGCCGAGTAATCGAGGAAGAATGTCTTCACCGTAAAGTGGAAGAGGTGCAGCCCGATAAAAGCCAGCAGCACCACGCCGGTGAAAGGCATCGTCTTCGCCGCCAAAGTCGCCACCCGGGTGGCTTTCACCTCGTATTTTTCCGGGCGGGCAATCCGGTTTTCGACCGCCAGCGAGATGCCCGTCCAAGCATGCACCACCAAGGCAAGCAACATGATGCCACGGAAACCCCACAAGGCCGCCGGAGGCAGGTGCTGCAGGAAATGCGCATAGACATTGATTTTTTCCGGATCCTGAAACATCTGCAGGTTCCCGATCATGTGGACCAGGACAAAACCTGCGAGAACAAGGCCGGAAAGCGCCATCAGATACTTCTTCACCAGCGAAGAAACGTGGCATTTACATTTTTTACCCGAGTCGGACATATGCGTGTGAGGGAGTTTTAGAAGGGCGCGGATTAATGAGATTCACCTGACACTGGCGAAGCAAAAAGCGCTCTCGCCGCGCTGGCTTCCGTTCTGCCGAACGTTTATAAGAAGTCAAGGAAAGGGCCATGAGGAAAACTGCTTCCTTTTGCGAAGCAGTCGCAGGGTTTCTAATGACCCGCCACATTTCCGTTGCCTCCTTCGTACTTCCGGCAAAACCTTTTTCCCTCAAAAAACAAGCCGCCCGTGCGGCCCCCTTGTCCGCCATGTCCCGTCCTTCGCTTGCCGCCCTCGCCATTTTTTCCGCCACGCCTTTGGCCTTTGCCCAGACTTCCGTGCCCGCCAAAACAACCACGCCCAAAATGCCCGCTCCGGAGGTACTCTTCCTCTCAGGAATCCCCCTCGACAAAACCCCGGAGAAAATCCGCCAAAGCGCCGAACAAATTTACGCGCACACCGAGGATATCGCCGACCCGGTCCTTCGCCGACACATCCGGCTTTCCCTCGCCCAACTGATCGAACACCCGCAAAACGCCGAGCCCATTGTCCGCGACCACCGCCGTACCCTCAGCGAGTTTTTCTATTCCAGCGCCCTGCAGGCCCAGCAGGCCCAGGATCTGCAAGCCTTCACCAACGCCCTGCAATTGGCCGTCCACTGCAACCCCGGCAACGCCAAGGCCAAGCTCCTTTGGGCCCGCCTGCTCTTTCAACAAGGCGGCGATGCCGAAAAGGCCATCCAAACACTCCAACATGGCCTGGAGTTTCTGGCGCTGGACGACCCGGAGGTGCCCGCGTACCTCGATTTCCTTTTCAACCTGATGGCTGGGGCGGAGTATGATCGCAAGGCCGCCATCCTAGCCGTTTCCCTGTTTCATCGCGACCCGCCGCCACCGGAAAAAGTCCGGATCACCGCCGGACTGCACGCGGTGGCCGAGCTCATCCAGATCGGCGAATCCCAGCGCGCCCTCGAAACCTTGGCCGCTCTGCCCGCCGCCACTCCGGCATTTCAATCAACCCTCCTGAAATCCCGGGCGCTTTTTCTCCACGGCAACACCAAGGAGGCCGTCCAGCTGCTAGACAAGAGCACGGCATCCTTCAAGGGACGCGAACGGGACCAGCTCCTCAGCCAGCTCGCCCGCTTTCTCGGCGAACTGGGAGATTTCCCCCGCGCCCTTTCCGCCACAGAACAGCGCATTCAGGACTTTTCCGATAATCCCCAGCCGCGCGTCCACCGCCTCTACCTGCTCGAAAAGCTGGGGCGCACCGCCGATTTCAACAGCGAACTGCAAAGCCTGCTGGCCGACCACAGCGCCGACCAAGGGACCCTGCTGGCGCTCGCCAATTTCGCCTCCGAACGCGGCCATCCCGAAATCGCCGCCTCCTGCTACACCATCGCCGACCGGCACAATTTCAACCGATCCGTTTTTGCCATCCTCACATTGGAAGCGTTCATTCGCGGAGGGAAACCCCAGCAGGCCATTCAGTTTTACCAGCGCCTCATCGTCGGAGCCCCCGACACTTTCAAGCAAAACCGCCCCGGCGTGGAGGCACTGCTGGCCGCCGCCTATTTCGCCATCAACGATCCCGGCACTGCCCGCCGACACTTGGAAGAATTCCTTTTCGAAAAACAAATCGACCCGGACACCCTCGTCACCGGCACCTCCCGCAGCCGCAACCTGCCCGCGCCACTTTACGTCTCCGTCAGCCAATTACTCCGCTTCGTCGGCGCCCCGCAGGATGCCTTGCGCGTGCTGGAAGTCGGCCGGCGCGCCCACCCTCAGCATTCTCAACTGCTGGCCGACGCCATTTCCACCCGCATCGAATGCCAGCTGACCGGTGCCAGTAGCTCTTGGAAGCCGCTGCCGGACGACATTCTCACCCTCCTTTCCCTCCGCCGACCCACCCCGCTGGTCTGGCGCGACATTCTCCGCTGGCTTGAAACGCAGCCCGAACTCACCCCCAAGCAAAAGGAAGTGATCCCGCTCGTCTCCCGGATTCTTGCCCGACCCGACCTGACCGGCATCGAAAACCGCGCCGCCCGACAGACTTTCCCATGACCATCGCAGAAAAACGCCAGTCGCTCCTCGACGAGCTTTCCCCCTTCGAGGATCCGCACGAACGATTTCAATACATCATCGACCGCGCCAAGACGGCGCCCGGCCTCGCCGCGCAATACCGGATCCCCGAGCTGCTCATCGAGGGCTGCACCTCCAATCTCTGGCTGTATCCTGAGTTCAAAGACGGGCTGTGCATTTTCCGCGCCGACGCCGACTCGGTCATCACCAAGGGCATTGCCACCCTAGTTTGTGAATTTTACTCCGACGCCACTCCGGCGGAGGTGCTGGCCGCCGAGGCAGATTTTCTCGGCTCCGTGGGTATCACCCAGCATCTTTCCCCGAATCGGCGCAACGGGCTCTCCAACCTGGTCGCGAAGATCCACGCCTTCGCCCGGCACTGCGCGGGATAAAAATCCCTTTTCGGAGGAATTTTCCGGCGCAAAGGAAAATTTACTGCGCCCCCTGCAGAGCGCCGTCCCGCCCAGCCAAATCTGCCGTGCCCACACGCCGTCCGGTCACCTCCGCCAGCCGGCGCACATTCGGCGCAAAGAAAATCCGGGCGTGCTCCAGCGTCGCGAAATCACACCGCCACTGCCAGTTTCCTTGGCTGGTGCCGGGGGTGTTGAAGCGCGCCTCCGCCCCAAGCCCCAGCACATCCTGAAACGGGATCACCGCCAACGCGGCGGGCGAGGCGAACGCAGCGCGGAGGAAATCCCACTCCGGGGCCCGCCCGTCGCTGCCCAGATACCAGCGGAAGGCGTCGCGTTCCCTTTCCCCCGCCGCCGCATACCAGCCGCGGGTGGTGTTGTTATCGTGCGTCCCCGGATATACCACGCTGTCCCGCCGGTGGTTGTGCGGGAGGTAAAGGTTGTCCGCGCCGCCGCCGAAGGCGAACTGCAGCACCGCCATGCCGGGCAAACCCGCCGCCTGGCGCAGGGTGTGCACCGCCGGACTCAGGTCGCCGAGATCCTCCGCGATCAGCGCAACGTCGCCGAGCTGCTCCCGCACCGTGCGGAAAAAATCGAATCCGGGCCCGTTCTGCCATTTCCCCTCCCGAGCGTCCTGCGCCCCGGCGGGGATTTCCCAATAGTCGCAAAAGCCCCGGAAATGGTCGATCCGCACCGCGTCGCACAGGGAAAGATCCGCCCGCAGGCGCCGCAGCCACCAGCGGTAGCCATCCTTCGCTAGCGCCTTCCAGTCGTAGAGCGGATTGCCCCACAGCTGGCCGGTCGGGGAAAAATAGTCCGGAGGGACGCCGGCGACGCATTTCGGCGCACCGTCTTTTCCGAGGAGGAAAAACCGCTGGTTGGCCCAGACATCGGCACTGTCGAGGGCGACAAAGATGGGCGCGTCGCCGATGATTCGCACGCCGCGTTTTTTGGCATGGGCGCGGAGGAAATTCCACTGCGAGAAAAACAAAAACTGCTGGAACACCACCGCCTCCGCCGCCTCCCGCACCGCCTCCGGCCAGGCGATTTTCTTTGCCCGAAGGGGCTCCCGCGCCTCCTGCGGCCACGCATACCAGGGCTGGCCGCCAAAGTGCTTTTTCAGCGCGGTAAACAGCGCGTAATCCTCCAGCCATTCCGCGTGATCGGACCGGAATTTTTCCAGACTCCCAAATTCGGCCAGCCGCTCCGGATTTGCTTTCGCGCGCTCCCAAGCCCGCGCCAGCACCGGAGGAAATTGCTCCCAGAGGAAACCGTACTCCACCCGGTACGTCGCCAGCCGCCGCAGCGGGGCCATTTCCTCCTCCGTCAGCAGGCCCGCCGTCACCAGCGCCTCCAGGTCAATCAGGTAAGGATTCCCGGCAAAAGCGGAGAAACATTGATACGGTGAGTCGCCGTAACCCGTCGGCCCGAGCGGGCACACCTGCCACCAGCCCAGACCGCATTCCGCGACCAGATCGACAAACTGCCGCGCGCCCGCGCCGAGCGAGCCGATTCCCTGGCGCGAGGGCAGGCAGGTCGGGTGCAGGAGAATTCCCCCGTGGCGCCCGGTGATCCCGGAGAAAAGCGGCGTGTTCATGGCGGAGGAAAATTTACCCCGCGCGCATCCGCCACACGGTGGTGCTGCGGCAGGGGGTGCCCGGATAAACCAGATTGCTGCGGAAGGCCGGCTGGTTCGGCGAGTCCGGCGCGTGCTGCGCCTCCAGCGCGAAACCGGCGCGGTTGGCGTAACGGGCACCGTTTTTTCCCGCGATGTCGCCGATGCACTCGGCAAACCAGTTGCCGGTGTACAGGTGGATGGTTGGCTCGGTGGTTTCAACGCGCAAGACGCGTCCCGAACGCGGGCAAGCCACCTCCGCCGCCGGGCGCAGTTGATACGGGACCCCGTCCACCACAAAGGTGTGATCGTAGCCGCGCGGACCAGCCAGCTCCGCCGCACCGATGTTTTTTCCCAGCGCCACTGGTTCACGGAAATCAAAAATCCCCCCGGCCACCGGGCGCACCTCGCCGAGCGGAATGTTGTTCTCGTCCAGCGGCAGGTAATGCCGGGCAAACAGCCGCAGTTGGTGATCGTGGCAGTCGCCCTGATCGTGTCCGGCGAGATTGAAATAGGCGTGGTTGGTCAGATTCACCAGAGTCAGCGCGTCGCTGGTCGCAGTGTAATCCATCCGCACCGCGCCGTCGGGAAGCAAAGTGTAGGTCACCGCCACCTCCAGACTGCCCGGATAGCCTTCCTCGCCCGCGGGGGAAACGCGCCGGAACGTCACCGCATTTTCCCCGGTTTCCGCCGCCCACAGATAACGATCGAAACCTTTTTCTCCGCCGTGCAAGTGATTCGGGCCATTGTTGACCGCCAGTTGGAAAAGTTTCCCGCCGACCCACAATTTTCCTCCGGCAATCCGGTTGGCGTGGCGGCCGCAGAACGCGCCAACGTAGGCGGTTTGTGCGACGTAGGCTTCCGCGGAGGAAAATCCCGTCAGCACATCGGCGAAATTTCCCTCGCGGTCCGGCGTTTCCCAGCCGACCCAGCGCGCGCCGTAATCAGTGAAGGTCGCGCGGCCGCCGGCGGCGTTCTGCAAAACAAAGAGGGAAACCGGGGAACCGTCTGGCAGTTGTCCGAAGAGGGTTTTTTCGATCGCGCAAGAGAAAGCCGTCATGCAGAGGAAACTACCTGAAAGACCGCCGCCCGCTCAAGAACCGTTTCCTTGGCGAAGGAAATCCCGCCCGGCTAATAGCCCTTTACCTTGAACAGGCTCGTCACGCTCTCGTTACTGTGGATGCGCAACATGGCGTCGCCCATCAACTGGGCAATCGAGAGCACCGTAATCGGCAGCCCACGGGGATCTAACGGGGTCGAGTTGGTGGTGATCAACTCGTCAATAATGCCCTCCTCCAAACGCTTGAAACCGACCTCGCCCAGCATGCCGTGGCTGACCAAGGCGCGGACAGATTTTGCGCCGTGCTGTTTGAGCAGCCGCCCGGCGGCGGTCAGCGTGCCGGCCGTTTCCGTCATGTCATCGACAAGAATGATGTCCCGCCCTTCCACCTCGCCGACCAGGCTGGTGGCCTCAACGGTGGTGGCGCTGGTGCGGCGCGTCGCGACAAATCCGAGCGGCAGATCGAGCAGATCCGCCATCGCCGCCGCCGCCTTCATGCCGCCGACGTCGGGGGAAAACACGGTGGCGTTGGCCAGATAGCCCTTGCCGCGGATGTAATTGTAGAAAACCGGGGCGGCAAAGAGATGGTCCACCGGGATGTCAAAGAATCCCTGGATTTGCTGCGCGTGCAGATCGAGCGCCAGCACGCGGTGGGCTCCGGCGGCGGTCAGCAGGTTGGCGACCAGCTTGGCGGTGATGGGCACGCGGGGCCGGTCCTTGCGATCCTGCCGGGCGTAGCCGAAAAAGGGCATGACTGCGGTGATGCGCTTGGCGGAGGCGCGGCGCATCGCGTCGATCATGATCAGCAGCTCCATGATGTGGTCGTTGGCCGGGTTGCAGGTCGGCTGCACCACGAAGACATCGCAGCCGCGAATGTTTTCGTTGATCTGCACGAAGGTTTCCCCGTCGGGAAAACGGGTCACCGTTGCCGAGCCAAGGGCCACCCCCATGTGCTCGCAGATTTCCTGGGCCAACGCCGGGTTGGCGTTGCCGGTGAATATTTTCATCAAGGGATCGCAGGTGACGGCACTCATGGGAAAGGGTTATTGGGGTTGGCGGAGGCTTTCGACTGTTTTTTCCAAGGATTTTACGCGGGCAAAAAGATCGGGCAGGCGCTGTTTGAGCACCATCAGTTTTTTCGCCGCCTGCAGGGGAATCGCAGGGGAATCGAGCACGATTTGCCCGGCGGGAATGTCGGACAAAACCCCGGCCTGGGCACCGACTTGGGTGCCTTTGCCGATCCGCAAATGGCCGGCCAGCCCGGCCTGCCCGGCCAGCACCACGTAATCCTCCAGCGTCGTGCTGCCCGCCATGCCGGACTGGGAGCAAAGGATGCAGTGCCTGCCGACCTGGCAGTTGTGGCCGATCTGCACCAGATTGTCGATTTTCGTCCCGTCGCCGATGCGGGTGGTGGAAAAACGCGCGCGGTCGATGGTGCTGTTGGCACCCACTTCCACGTCGTCACCGAGAACCACGTTTCCAATCTGGGGAATTTTCCGGTGCGCGCCGTCGATGGTTTCAAAACCAAACCCTTCGCCGCCAATCACCGCGCCGATGAAGAGCTGCACCCGGGCGCCGGTCTCGCAGTAATCGGTCACGCTGGCCCGGGGGCGGAACCAGTTGTCGGGTCCAATTTTCGCCGCTCGTCCAATGTGGCAGTAGGCTTCGAGCACGGAGTTGTCGCCGATTTCCGCCTCTGCCCCGATGATGCAATACGGGCCGATGTGCAAATTTCCTCCAAGCCGGGCCGTCGGATCAATCAACGCGGTGGGATGGATGCCCGGTGCCGGGCGCTTCCACAGGGCGCGCTCGATTTGGTCGCAAAGCAATGCCAGCGCATAGGAAGGGTTTTTGACAAAGAGATAAA
>CALNBE010000113.1 GCA_937874455.1 uncultured Opitutia bacterium
GAACGACGCTGGGCAGGTGACGGGCTGGGCGGAAAATAGTTATGGGAATCGGCGGGGTTTTTTGTGGGCGGAGGAAACTGGGCTGGCGGATTTGGGGACTCTGGGTGGAGCGGAATCGGAAGCGGTGGGGCTGAACCGGCAAGGGCAGGTGGTGGGGCATGCGGACACGGGAGACGGGCGGAAGCAGGTGCCGTTTGTGTGGAGGGCGGATCGGGGGATGGAGGAATTGCGGGTGGCCGGCGGCGCATCGGCAAAGGTTTTTGGGATCAATGACCGCGGGGAAATTTTTGGGGTGACGGAATTGCCGTCGCGGTGGTGGCGTCGGGCGTGGCGCTGGGCGGGCGAGAAAGTAAGTTTGCCACGAAGCTGGTGGGACGGCATCGCGCAACGCGAAGCGAAACTGGTGTATTGGCGAATCGCGGTGCCGGAGGAAAATTAGGCGCGGAGGAAAATTTCCTTTGCGCTCAGAGGTCGGCGAGTTCCTCGGCGGGATAGGTCCATATCTCGGAGAGCGTCGGGTGGTAATGGGGCGCGGTGGCGACTTGCGCCGCGGTCAGGCCGAGGTGGACGGCGAGGGCCATTTCGTGGATCAATTCGGTGGCGTGCGGGCCGACCACGGCGGCGCCGACCAGTTTCCCCTGCGGGTCGGCGAGCAGTTTGACGAAGCCGTGGAGTGCGCCCTCGACCATGCTTTTGCCGTGGTCGTTGAACGGGTAGGTGGCAACGCGGACGGGCAAGTTTTGGGCTTTGGCCTGGGCCTCGGTGAGACCGACTTGGGCGACCTCCGGCTCGGTGAACACGCCGAAGAGCAGCGCGTGATCGGAGCGGGCTTCGGGCGCGGAGGAAATTTTTCCCAGCAGCCGGGCGGCGTTACGGGCGGCGATTTCTCCCTGCTGGACGGCGAGGTGGACCACGTCGAGCGGCCCGCAGACATCGCCTGCGGCGAAAATGTGGGGCAGCGGCGTTTGCTGGCGCAGGTCGGTCTGGACGCGACCGGAAGGCGCGAGCAGCCCGATTTCCTCTGCGCCCAGGCCGGCGGTGGCGGGGAGGCGCCCGGTGGCGACGAGCAATTGCTCTGCGGTGGCGGTGCGTTCGCCGTGCCCGGAGTGGTCGTAGCGGACGGCGAAGGTGCCGTTTTCCTTGGCGACGGAGAGCAGCCGGGTGTCGGTGTGCAGGGTGATGCCGCGCTCGCGACTGGCGTTTTCGACCACGGCGGCGACATCGGCGTCGCAGCCCCGCAGCACTTGGGGTGAGCGCTGAATGACGGTGACCTGGGTCCCGATGCCCTCGAAGAAGTGGGCCAGCTCTAGGGCGATGGCCCCGCCGCCCAGCACGATGAGTGAGGCGGGGATTTTTTCTGGAACTTTCAGCACGTCGTCACTGGTCCAGTAGCCGCTGTTGGCGAGGCCGGGCAGGTCGGGAATCTGGATGCGGGAGCCGGCGGCGATGAGGGCGGTGCGGAAGGTGATTTCCTCTGCGCCCCCGTCGCGCAGGGCGACGGCGAGGGTTTTCTCGGAGGAAAAACGGGCGGTGCCGCGAAGCAGGGTGAATTTGCCGGAGGAAAGTTGCGTTTGGCGGTAGCCCGCGAAGTCGGCGATGAGGAAATCGCGCCGTTTTTTCAACTGTTCGGTGGAAATGCCGGAGTAGCTCCCGTTGATGGCGAAGTTGGCGCAATGGCGCAAAGTGCGGGCGCGGTTGGCGGTGGCGATGAGGGTTTTGGACGGCATGCAACCGCGGAGGATGCAGAGCCCGCCCAGCTCGTCCGCCCCGTCAATTACTGCGGTGGAGAGCCCGAGGGCGGTGGCGGTGCGGGCGGCGGCGTAACCGGCGCTGCCGCCGCCGAGGACGACGAAATCGAAGGTGCGCATGCGGTTTCGATGCCGGAGGAAGGAAGGCGAGTCAAGCCGGGCGGGGGGGGCTTCGGGCTTGAGCAGTTGGCGCGGAGGAACAAGTTGCGGAGAACTTTTGTTTTTTGTCTCTCCCATAATCTATCATGAAACTACGTTTACTGACATCTTTGTTGCTTCTGGCCGGACTGACGGCCGGTTCTCTGCAAGCGGCGGACGGCCCGCGCTCCACGCAAGCCTGCCTCCAACCGGGCAAGGAAAATCGCCACGCGATGCTGACCGAGCGGGCCAAGGCCGGCGGTTTCGACATCATGTTCATCGGCGACTCGATCACCGAGTTTTGGGAAAACGGAAAGAACAACGAGTCGTGGAAGGCGAAGTTGGAGCCGATGAAGGCCGCGCGTTTCGGCATCAGCGGCGACCGGACTGAGCATGTGCTGTTTCGCGTGCAGAACGGCTTGTTTGAAGGGAAGTCGAAGCCGAAGCTGGTGGTGCTGATGATTGGCACCAACAACACCGGGCAAAAGGCGGCAAGCGATTCCCCCGAGGACATCCAGGCCGGGGTGCAGGCGATCATCAAGGCGATCCATAAGGAGCGCTCGCAAGCGAAGATTCTGCTGCTGGCGATTTTCCCCCGCGACGCCAAGCCGGACGGCAAGTTCCGCAAAAACAACGACGCGGCGAACGTGTTGCTGAAAGAGCTGGCGGACGGGAAGAAAGTTTTCTTTGCGGACATCAACCAGGCGTTTCTGACCAAGGACGGTGTGCTGGAGAAAAGCGTGATGCCGGATCTGTTGCATCCGAACGCGCACGGCTATGATCTGTGGGTGGACGCGGTGATTCCGGAAATCAACAAGGTGATGAAAAAACGCTAAGCGGAGGAAATTTTCCTCGGAAACCGCGGGAGGAAGCTCCCGCGTTTTTTGTGTCCCGACGGGATGGCTCATGTTGCGGAACAAGCGTTCGATGCAGGTGTTTAGGTGCTTTGTTATGCAGGCAAAACTACTCCTACTCCTCCCGTTGCTCCTGCTCGGTCCCCCTGTTTTTGCAGAGTGGAAGCCAGCTGGCGAAAAAATCAAAACCTCTTGGGCTGCGCAGCTTGACCCGCAAAACGTGCTATCCGAATACCCCCGCCCGATCATGGAGCGCGAGCAATGGTGCAATCTGAACGGCTTGTGGGATTACGCGATCCGGTCGCGGGACGCGGCTGAGCCGGAGAATTTCGACGGGGAAATTCTCGTTCCCTTCGCGGTGGAATCGAGCCTTTCCGGTGTGCAGAAGGACGTGGGGAGGGAAAGGGAATTGTGGTATCGGCGGACTTTTTTGGTGCCGGAGGAATGGCGGGGGAAAAACGTGCTGCTGCACTTTGGCGCGGTGGACTGGCGGACGGAGGTGTTTGTCAACGACGTGAAAGTCGGCGGGCACACCGGGGGCTACGCACCCTTTTCCTTCGATATCACGCCCTATTTGCGGAGGACGGGAGCGGAAAAGTTGGTGGTCAAGGTGTGGGACCCGACCAGCGACGGTTTTCAGCCACGGGGGAAACAGGTCAAAAATCCCCACGGCATTTGGTACACGCCCGTCACCGGCATCTGGCAAACGGTCTGGCTGGAGCCGGTCAACGCGACGCATCTGGAACAGGTCGTGGCGACTGCGGACATTGACCGGGGGGTGCTGAAAGTGGACACTGCGGTGCGAAACGCGGCAATCGGCGATGTGGTCGAAGTAATTTTGCGGGAGGGCGAAAGAGAGGTTTCCTCCGCGAAAGTTGCCGTTGGGCAAACCGCTGGTTTGACGGTGCCGCAGCCGAAACTCTGGTCGCCAGATGCGCCTTTTCTCTACGGCTTGGAAGTGAAGTTGCGCCGCTCCGGAGCGGAATTGGATGCGGTGCAGAGCTATGCGGCGATGCGGAAGATTTCCTCCCGGAAGGATCGCGACGGCTTTGTGCGCTTCCAGCTGAACAACCGGGACATTTTCCATTTTGGCCCGCTGGACCAAGGTTGGTGGCCGGACGGATTGTACACCGCGCCGACCGACGAGGCGTTGCGCTTCGACATCGAGAAAACGAAGGAACTCGGCTATAACATGATCCGCAAGCACGTGAAAACCGAGCCCGCCCGCTGGTACACGCATTGCGACCGCCTCGGCATCCTCGTCTGGCAGGACATGCCCAATGGCGATGTCTCGCCGCACTGGGAAATGCACCGTTACTACGACGGGCCGGACAAGGTGCGCAGTGCGGAGTCGGAGGAAAATTTCCGCCGCGAGTGGAGGGAAATCATGGACGCCCTAAAACCCTACCCGAGCATCGTGGTATGGGTGCCGTTCAACGAGGCGTGGGGCCAGTTCAAAACAGTGGAAATCACGGAATGGACCAAGCGGCACGATCCCTCCCGGCTGGTTTCCTCCGCGAGCGGCGGCAATCATTACCGCACTGGCGACGTGTTGGATTTTCATAAGTACCCCGCGCCGGAGTTGATGATGCTCGACACTGAGCGGGTCACGGTGGTCGGCGAATACGGCGGCATCGGGTTGCCCTTGAAGGACCACCTCTGGCAGACCGACAAAAACTGGGGCTATGTGCAGTTCAAGGACGCCAAGGCCGTCACCGACGAATATGTGAAATACGGCGAAATGCTGCTCGGGCTGGTCGGCAAAGGAATTTCCGGTGCGGTTTACACCCAGACCACCGATGTGGAAGGCGAAGTGAACGGCCTGCTGACCTATGACCGCAAGGTGCTCAAGGTGGAGGCGGGTCGGCTGCGAGAGATCAACCAGAACGTCATCCGGTCGCTGGACAAATAGCAGGGCCAATTTCCTGGCGATTTTCAACGGGTTGCGGGAAGGGGCCGTTTTTATGAAAAAGCCGCTGTTTAAGCGGCTTAAAGTGGTGCGGGTAAGAGGGACGAACCCACGCAAAGACCGCGATAAACGCTAGGCTTGGCGGCTTTTTGGCATGTGGCAGTTCATGTGGCGGTTGAAAATGAAGCGACGGACTGAATTGGAGCGCATCCCTGGTCCGTCGGTTTTGGTTGCTAAGCTGCCTCCGCCAAGCATTTGGTGACCACATGCTCTACCTTTACCTCAACGGAAAACAAGCGGGGCCATACAGCTCCGCCCAGATCAACGAAATGCTCATAGCGGGAACAGTGACTCCGCAGACGCCCGCCTGCACCGACGGGGCGACGGAATGGAGCACGGTGCAGGCCATGCTTGCGCTTGCCCACACTGGCAGCGTTGCGCTTCCTCCGGCGATTGCTCCCGCCACCAAAAAGAACGGGGCGATGCTCGGCAGTGTCGCATGCTTCGTTGCCGGAATCTTCCTTGTCGGCATCCCGATTCCTTTCACGTGTTTTCTTTATGGTCCGCTCCTCACCATTTCGCTGATACTCGCCATCGTCGCCATCGCGCAGGGTCAGGTGGGCGGCGGCGTCGCGCTCATTTTCGCAAACCTCTTAATGCCCCCCGTTGTGGGGGTAATTGCAATGGCAATTATGGGCGGCGGATTTTCCGGCATGATGGGGGAAAGCATGCGACAGTTTGAGCAACAGCAGGCGGAGGAACAGCGACGGCTGGAGCAGCGGCAGGCGGAAGATGCTCCGTAATTATTTCTCCATTACCGCTGCTCACTTCGAGCGGCTTTTTGTGCCCTGTCCTCGCGCTGTTCCAGCTTGGTCGCGTATTCCTCCAGCGCGTCGTAATCGCGCAGCAACAGGCGGCGAGTGGCGGTTGGGGCGTGGCAAAAGGTGGGCATTATGTGGGCAAGGTATAGGCGTCACCTTGCGAGGGAGTCCGCGCTTTCGTTTGTTTATGCGGCCTGAGGGGCGTTTCTCAACAACTTAGGCCGACCTATCTCGGCTTAAAGTGGTGCGGGTAGAGGGAGTCGAACCCTCCTCTCATGCTTGGGAAGCACGCATAATACCGATATACTATACCCGCGTTGGATGGCCGGGAGGAAGTCCGGCGTTGGATGAGGGCGCGGAAGCTAGGCGCTGCGCGGGACGGGACAAGTCGAAAAATACAGGATGTGCAGGAAATGGGGGAGGACCCTGCCCGCAAGCCGGATTATGACGCGGAGGTCGGTGCATTTTGCTGGTTTATTTGGCGGGAGGTTCTAACAACGGGCGCCATGAGTGAGGGTCCGCTGCTGGCTGTGGAGGATTTGCGGGTGTGTTTCCGCTCCGGCTCCGAGGAAACGGAGGTGGTGCGGGGCGTGTCGTGGTCGCTGGACGCGGGGGAAATTCTGGCGGTGGTGGGTGAGTCGGGCAGCGGGAAATCGGTGACGGCGCTGGCGCTGACCCGGTTGCTGCCCCCGGCGCCGGCCTGCGTGCTGGCGGGGAAAATTTTTTACCGGGGCGAGGAGGTGCTGGGCTTGCCGGAAAAGGCGTTGCGACGGCTGCGGGGAAAGGAAATCGCCTATGTTTTTCAGGAGCCGGGCACGTCGTTGAATCCGGTTTACACTGTTGGTTTTCAACTGGCGGAGGCGATCCGGCGGCATTGTCGGGCGGTGCGTGATGTGAAAAATCGGATGGTGGAATTGCTGGAGGAGGTGGGCATTCACGAGGCGGCCTCCCGGCTGGAGTCCTATCCGCACGAGTTGTCGGGCGGGATGCAGCAGCGGGTGATGATTGCGATGGCGCTGGCTTGTGAGCCGCGGGTGCTAGTGGCGGACGAGCCGACCACGGCGCTGGATGTGACGGTGCAGAAGCAGATCATGGATTTGCTGGCGCGGCTGCGCCGGGAGCACGGGATGGGCATTGTGTTGATCACGCACAATTTTGGCGTGGTGGCGAATTTCGCGGACAAGGTGGCGGTGATGTTTCGCGGGGAAATTGTGGAGCGCGGGCCGACGGCGAAAATTTTGGCCGCGCCGCAGCACCCCTACACCCGGGCGTTGATCGGGTGCATCCCGCGCCTCGGGCAGCGGCGGGAGCGGCTGGTGAGCATTGATCGCGCGGAGGTGGGGCGATGAGCGCGGAGGAAACGCTGGTGCGGGTGGAGGAGTTGCGGGTGCATTTCCCGCGGAGGAAATCCCTGCTGGGGAAATCGCCGGAGCCTTTTCGCGCGGTGGACGGAGTTTCCTTTGCCATCCAGCGTGGCACCACCGTCGGGCTGGTGGGCGAGTCGGGCAGCGGGAAAACGACCACTGGCCGCGCGCTGCTCAAACTGGCGCCGGTGAGCGGCGGGAAAATTTTCTACGACGGCACGGAAATCGGGGCGCTTTCCTCCGCGGCATTTTTCCCCTGGCGGAAACGGATCCAGATGATTTTTCAAGATCCCTACAATTCGCTCAATCCCCGGCTGACTATCGGGCGGATTCTGGACGAGCCGCTGGAGATTCATTTCCCGCAAATGACCGTGGCGGAACGGGAGGCGCGGTGCGCGGATTTGCTGTGTCGGGTGGGGCTGTCGCCCGATCATTTGCGCCGCTATCCGCACGAGTTTTCCGGCGGCCAGCGACAGCGCATCGGCATCGCGCGGGCCATTGCGGTGGAGCCGGAGTTGATTGTGTGCGATGAGCCGGTGTCGGCGCTCGACGTGTCGGTGCAGGCGCAAATTGTCAATTTGCTGGCGGACCTGCAGGCGGAGCTGGGTTTTTCCTATTTGTTCATCGCGCATGATCTGGCGGTGGTGGAGCACCTGAGCGACTGGGTGCTGGTGATGGAGCGGGGGAAAATTGTTGAACAATCGACGCCGGAAGAGCTTTATGGTGACCCGAAGCACCCTTACACGCGCCAGTTGCTGGCCGCGGTTCCCTTTTTTCAAAAAACCGTATGACCAATCCCTTCGCCCAATTGGACAAAAGCTTTTCTTGGATGATTGCCTTGCTCGCCGGATGCGCGGGCATCGTGATCTGGGATCAATGGCACAAGTGGAGCCTTGGGGAGGATTACACTTTCGGTTATCTGGTGCCGTTTTTTTGCCTGTATGTGCTCTATGACCGATGGCCGCAGATCAAGGCGGTGTTGCTCGGAGAAAATCCTCTGCCGGAGCCGGTGCCGGAACCGGCGAAGAAAATCTGGGACGTGCTGGTGACGATCGGGCTCTATGCCAGCCTGCTGCTGTTCGCCCTCGGCGCGTTGATGCTGGTCGTCGGCGGCCCCAGCGTGCTGGCGACTTGGTTTAACAGCTTTGGCTTTGTGGGATTGTTTTTGGGATTGGGTTGGCTGGCCTGCGAGAGGGACCGGACTGGCCGCGCGCTCGGTCTTGGCGAGCGGTGGGCGTTCATTGGCTTGATCACCTTCCCGGCGTTGGTGTGGCTGATTTCGGGGCCGTTCATCTGGCTGGTGGACTCAAGTGTCCGCATTATTTTGCTCCGCGAAGTGACCTCGATGGTGGTGCACGGTTTGGACATGCTGGGGATGGAGGTGACCCAGTCGGGCAACATTATTCTCCTCCCCAACACCCTGCCGGACGGACGCCCGGACAGCGTGGGAGTCGCCGATGCTTGCTCGGGCATCCGGTCGCTGACCGCCTGTGTGTTTATGGGGGCGTTTCTCTCCGCGATCTTTGTCAAGGGCTGGCTCCGAAAACTGATTTTGCTGGGCATTGCCACCGCGCTGGCGCTGGTGTTGAACGTGCTGCGGACGGGTTTCCTGACCATTTGGGCGTTCAAGCACGGCTCGGCGGCACTGGACATGGACTTCTGGGGCCGCGTGGCGGATTCGCCGGAATTCACCCTTGGCTCGGTGCACGACGTGGCGGGCTACGCCGCAATGGGCATCACCTTTGTCCTGCTGATCGCGCTGCTGCCGTTGGTGAACCTGCGGCTGGTCCGCAGCGACAAGGAAATGCGGGCGCGCAGAAAACTTCCGGCTGCGGACTCCGCCTCCTCCGACCAATAACTCCCTCGTGTTCGAATGAAAATTTTGATGCTTTCCCCCGAGCTCACGCCTTATGCCAAGGCGGGCGGGCTGGGCGACATGGTGGCCTCGCTGAGCAAGTCGCTGGCCCAGGCCGGGCACGATGTGCGGATTTTCATGCCGCGTTACGGTCATTTGCGACCGGAGGAAACCGGCCGGCTTTACCCTGATCCGGTGGCCGTGCACCTCGACCCCCGGCGCACTTTGTTTTGCCGGGTTTGGACCGCGCCTTTTGCCGGAGGCGCACAGGTGCATTTCCTCGAATACGATCAGTATTTCGGCTCGGGGGAAATTTACGGACAGCGCACCGATCATGGGGCGCGGTTTTCCTTTCAGACCCTCGCCGCGCTGGATTTCTGCCTGCAAACCGGCTGGATTCCCGACATCGTGCACGCGCACGACTGGACGGCCGGGCTGGCACCGGTGGTGCTAAACACCACGCGCCGCCACACCCCGGTGGGCCGGGCGGCCAGTGTCTTCACCATCCACAATCTTCAGCACCAGGGGCTGGTGTCGCGGGACGTGATTTCCTTCCTCGGGCTGCCGGAATATCTTTTTACGCCCAACAATCTCGAATGCCTCGGCGGCGTGAACCTGATGAAGGGCGCGCTCTATCACGCCACCAAGCTGACCACTGTGAGTCCGACTTACGCGCACGAGATCCAGACCCCGGAATACGGCTTCGGCCTCGACCCCGTGCTGCGCCACCGCTGGCACGACCTGACTGGCATCGTGAACGGCATCGATCTCGACGAGTGGAATCCCGCCGCCGACAAGTTTCTGCCCGCCCATTACACCTCCGACGACCTGGCCGGAAAAGCCGCGTGCAAAACCGCCCTGCAGGAACGGCTCGGGTTGGCGCGGCAAAGCTATGCCCCTGTCTTCGGCGTGATCGCCCGGCTTTACGATCAGAAGGGGCTGGACTTGCTGGCGGACATTTTGCCCGACCTGCTGGAGCGCGCCCATCTGCAAGTGGCCCTGCTCGGCTCGGGCGACCCCGATTTGGAAAACCGTTTCCGCGCGCTGGCCCACCGTTTTCCCGGCAAGTGCGGCGTGCAAATCGGCTATGACAACGCGCTCGCGCACTTGATCGAAGCCGGATCGGATTTCTTTGTCATGCCCAGCCGCTTCGAACCGTGCGGCCTGAACCAGCTTTACTCCATGCGCTACGGCACCTTGCCGATTGTCCGCGCCACCGGCGGCCTGGCCGACACCGTGGAGCCGTGGCAGAACGGCCCGACGCGCGGCACCGGCATTCTGTTTTCGGAGGCCCAGAGTTGGGAACTGCGCAACGCCATCCATCAGGCGTTGCAACTGTACTTCGACCACAGTGACGCGCTCGACGTGCTGCGGCGTAACGCGATGTCCCGGGATTTCTCCTGGGACCGCTCCGCGCAGGCTTACGAAGCCGTGTATCGCGAGGCCCAATTCCTCCGCCAGGGCGCGTTCCCGGCGCGCTAAGACGGGCGGCGGAATTTCCCCCGCCGCGCCGTTTGGCGGCATCTAAAAATTTTCCCTAAGAAAACCCGCCGGAGCGGGTCTTCCTATCATGACCACGCTCCCAACACACGTTCCTCTCCGCTAGCCCCGTTTTCCTCCGCGCTTTGCCATGGCCGGACGGAAGTGACAGTTTCGGCTGGTTTGCCGGT